>JAZRUF010000107.1:0-60081 GCA_045652405.1 Eubacteriales bacterium
TATCCTTGATATGGATAGAAACACTGCACCGTACTTCCTGGAAATCGGTATGCACTGCCTGGGTTGTCCTGCATCGCGCGGCGAAACAATTGAACAGGCTTGTGCGGTTCATGGTACGGATGCAGATGCGCTGGTTGCAAAGCTCAACGCTCATTTTGGTGAGTAATCAGATGTCTTTTTGCAAATAAAAATCAGGAGCCGGGTTTTAGCGGCTCCTGATTTTTTTGGATATTGTTCTTATGGGAGAATTTATATATGCCCGGATTTCTTCTAAGATTAAAATCGTTTACATATGAGTATGGTATGGGGCGAATGTCAAAGGAGTTTCGTACCTTTGCATATGTGTATTTTGCCCTTGATGCAGCACTTAATATGCAGTTTAGGGGAGTAGAAAAATGAAAGAAAAAGCACTTACCCCAAGGCTTATGACGGTCGCAACGCTTGTCCCCAAATGTCAAACCTGTGCAGACATCGGCTGCGACCATGCGCAAGTTTCTATATGGCTTGCGCGTCAGGATAAAGTAAATAGAATAATTGCGTCGGATGTCAACGAAGGACCGCTCAGCCGCGCAAAAAGCGCAGTGCGTGCGGCAGACCTTGAGGGGCGAATAAACTGCGTGCTGACCAACGGTCTTGAGGGTATTGAGCCACAGGATTGCGTGATAATCGCAGGTATGGGCGGTGACCTTATAGCGGATATTCTGAGGCGTGCTGAATGGACCAAAAGCGGAGAGAGGACACTGATTCTTCAACCCATGACCGCCGCATACCGTCTGCGCGAATTTTTGCTCGAAAATGGGTACAGTATGGTAAAAGAAACCTATGCGGCCGAAAAAGAAAAAATATATGCGATTATATGTGCAAAACCCGGAATGCAAGAATACCGGGATATTTCAGAGCTGTACATTAGCCGGGCGGGAGAGGCGGATGCAGGTGGATGTGAATACGCAAAATGCGTCATAAAAAAACTTGAGTGTGAGCTCCACGGTCTGCTTCAGGCGGAAGACCCCAGCCAAAAGGATATAGAGCATCGCCGTCTGGCAATAGAGCTTTTACAAAAGCGCTTTAAAATATAAATGGGAGTGACTAAAATATGAGCATATGCGTTTCGGATATTTACAATGAGCTTAAAAATTACGCACCCCTTGAATACGCGTTGGATTTTGATAACCCCGGTCATTTGGTGGGCGACTTGCGCCAACCGGTAGAGCGTGTACTCATCGCGCTTGATGCAACAAGCGCCGTGATAGACGAAGCTTTAAAGAATAATGCACAGCTTATTATTTCCCACCATCCGCTTATTTTTAATAAACTCGGCGCAGTGGTAGCTGACGATAGCGTGGCAAGACGCGTAATCCGCCTTATAAAGTCGGATGTTTCGCTCATCTGCATGCATACGAATTTAGATGCGGCAGAGGGTGGCGTGAATGACATTCTTGCTGAGAAAATAGGTCTTAGAAACTGCCGTGTGCTGGATGTTCTCGGAACTTGCGAGAACAGGGAGTACGGCATAGGTCGAGTCGGGGAGCTAAGCCAGGAAGAAGATGTCACGACCTTTTTAAAACGCGTAAAATCCGTTTTAAACGCACCGGGACTGAGATATGCGGCATCTGACAGAAAAGTAAAAAAAGTGGCTGTCGGCGGCGGCTCATGCGGTTCATATCTGGAGAAAGTGTATAACATCGGGTGCGATGCGTTTGTCACCGCGGATGTAAAGCATGATGTTTTCCTTACCGCGCGTGAGCTTGGAGTAACCGTAATTGATGCTGGGCACTTCTCCACGGAAAACCCGGTGTGCATGGCGATTGATAAGCGCTTGCGTCAGTGCTTTCCTACGCTTGATGTAAGCATCGCAAAAGCAAACCGCGAACCCGAGGAATTTTATATAGGAGAGTAGTAAGCTATGGCATTGGATGCTTTGTTTTTATCCGCGCTTGCACGTGAGCTCGATGAAAAGCTTAAGGGCGTGCGTGTGGATAAAATACATCAACCGGATAAGGAGGGTGTTCGTTTTGCCCTGCGCACCGGCGAAAAGCTTTTGATAGATGCGGGAAACAATTACCCGCGTATTCATTTAACAAAATCAGCAACCGAAAACCCGCAAACGCCGCCCATGTTCTGCATGCTTTTGCGGAAGCACCTTTCGGGCGGAAAAATTTCCGAGGTGCGGTGGCAATATCTTGAACGCGCAATAGATATAGAATTTGAGACTACGGATGAGCTTGGAATGCCTACCCGGAGAACACTCACCGCCGAGCTTATGGGAAGGCATTCAAACCTGATTTTGCGCGATGCGGATGACCGTATCATAGATTGCTTAAAGCGTGTGGACCTTGCAATGAGTGAAAAACGCCAGGTTTTACCCGGGCTTTTCTACCAAAAGCCTCCTGCGCAGGATAAAAAGAATCCGCTTACAATCGGGCGCGCAGAGATGTTTAATGAGCTTCTCTCAGCACCTGACGAGGCACGAGCAGATAAATGGTTGCAGGATACTTTCATGGGCGTTTCACCCCTTATATGGCGCGAGATTATCTATCGCGCGGCGGGGGATAGCGGATTGCGCTTCTGTGAGATGGATGTTAAGGTAAAAGAGCGCATTGCATCATGCGCGATAGAACTGTTTGAGCAAGCCCTCGGCGAAAAGTACGTGCCGTGGATAGTCTATGAAAACGATAAGCCCAAGGACTTTAGTTTTTGCCGCATAAGCCAGTATGACGGAGTGTATGTCGGAAAAGAAATGCAAAGCCTTTCTGAGCTTTTGGATGCCTTTTATTCTGAGCGTGGTCTGCAGGAGCGTATGCGTCAGAAATCCCAGAATATTACGCGCACCGTCCAAAACGCCTATGAACGCGCTGTCCGGAAACAGGAGGTTCAGAAAGAAGAGCTTTTGCAGGCGCGCGACCGTGAGCGGGACCGCGAGCTTGCGGATATAGTAACCGCAAACCTTTATCGCATGGAGCGTGGAATGAACCGTCTTGTCGCGCAGGACTTTTTTAAAGAGGATGCCCCCGAAATAGAGATTCCGCTTGATATACGCCTTTCCCCTCAGCAGAACGCGGCAAAGCTCTATAAGAGCTATAACCGCAAGAAAAATGCCGAACTGTTTCTCACTGAGCAAATAGAAAAAGGTCAGCAAGAAGCTGAGTACCTTGAAAGTGTTTTGGAGAGTATTTCGCAAGCTGAAAGTGAAAAAGAACTCGAGGCGATACGTGAAGAACTCCATGACGGAGGATATATCTCGCATAGAAAAAATGCGGGAAGGGTACGCAAAAAAGACGAGCTTGCGCCTCGTGAATTCATATCCGAGGATGGATTTAGGATACTCGTCGGTCGCAATAATCGTCAGAACGATATATTGACGCTTAAATACGCCAATAAAAACGATATTTGGATGCATACGCAGAAAATACCCGGCTCTCACGTTGTCGTCGAATGTAACGGCCGGCAAGCGCCTGACAGAACACTTACTCAGGCGGCAGAGCTCGCCGCATATTACTCAAGAGCGCGCGAGTCAGGTCAGGTTCCGGTGGATTACACAAAAGTACGCAACGTTAAAAAGCCTGCGGGCGCAAAGCCCGGCAAAGTAATTTATGTTGATTATCAGACCGCATATGTTTCGCCTAAGAAAATATAAGATAAAAGGAACCACAGTTTTAGGTGGTTCCTTTTGCGCTTATTTACTGAGAATTTCATCCGATACCCGCTCGGCAAGAGCGTAGATACTGTCAAAATCTATGTGCGGATTATATACCGCTTCAAGCTCATCATGTGCTGATTTTGCTTCACTTAATGTTAAACATGCCTCATCGATAAGCGCAGAGTACAGTTTTCCGGTAAATGAGAATTTTTGCTTTTTGGGTTTTAATATTTCGGGGCTCAGCATAGCATCTATCCGGCATCTGCGTGTGTACGGATAAGGATACATTTCTTTTTTGTTGGATGTAACGAATGCCAAAGAAAGTTCGGGAATAATAAGATGTTCAATACGTTGAGGGATAAGGGGTGAGTAGCAACAAATAGCCTTGTATTTTGAGCTCAGGGCCGCATCTTTTATTGGGCTTAGAACTAATGATGCAAGGCCACAGGTGTCCTCAAGTATGTACACACGCTCTGCTAAACTCCCAACAGTGTCAAACAGTGTTACATATCCGTCAGGTGAAATGGAGGATAAAAATCTGGGGATTTCAACCGCGCCGTTTCCTGCCCCCTTTATTTCACGCGAGGCTATTGCGCGAGCTTTTTTGTTAAGCTTTTCAGAATCTGCCGCACTGAGCGCAATATCAAACATTTCATTTGCCAATGTTCCCGCACATCCGCAAAGGCGGTAAGCGCGGGTATAAAAACTTTTGTACTTTTTATAAAGGGATATAATTTCATTCTTCTTTTCAGCGATTGCAGATGAGTCTGCGTATACAGATAAATCAAGATAGCTCTCAACCGCTATCGGATATTTCGGCTCCACGACATGCGGTGAGGTTCCATCAACCAATGCAACACCCAATGCAGGGAAAACAACACCGTCGAGGGAGGATGGGTCTGAAGAGCATTTAATCTCATCTGCATCATAGCCTGCGGATACTACGTTTTTCTCCACGCGCCGCATAAAAGAAGATTTACCGCATCCCGGGCTTCCCTTTATAATAAACACCTTGCGGGCTAAGTTTTCATCTATCAGAGTATCATATAACGAGAAGAAGCCTTGTTTTGAGTTGGCTCCGAGGAAAAAACTTGTTTGCATCGAAATTACCTCCGATTATCTTTATCTGTTAACAGATTATGCAAAAGGAGATTATTTCGTCCGTTATTACTTGGATTTTAACCAAGCTGTGGCTATTGTTGGCAGCGGAACTACCCGGGGTTAAGCCTTCAATTTTTACCGGGAAGGAGTTTTCCAAAGTAGAGATTTTCTCATACAATGATATATCATTAATGAAAAACACCTTGAAATCAAAATTGTGCTAATAATAAGCAAAAAACAATGGCGTACAGGAAAAATATATAATATAATATTATTGTACTTATAGGATTTAAACAGAGAAAGCAATAAAAGAGATTTATTATGCATTTGGGTGTAATGCCACATTAACGGTTTAATGAATTTTAAAAGGGAAAGGTGAACAGCACATGAATGAAAGTCTTAAAAAATGCATGCTAAAGCGCGTTGAGCGCACATGCGAGAATTTAAACAAAAATGGGATTGACAGTTTTTACGTTGAGAAAAAAGAAGAGGTGGTTGAGCTTCTCAAAAAACTCATCAAACCCGGAGCGACGGTATCCGTAGGCGGTTCGGTAACTCTCGATGAATGCAAAGTCACCGAGTTTTTGAAAAACGGAGATTTCAATTATCTTGACAGATATGCCCCCGGTCTCAACCGTGAGCAAATAGAGGAGATTTTTCACAAAGCATTTTTTGCAGATGTGTATTTATCAAGCTCCAATGCGGTCACGGAAAAAGGTGAGCTTTATAATGTTGACGGTAATTCAAACCGCGTAGCCGCTATTTTATACGGCCCCAAGCAGGTTATCTTAGTCTGTGGTGTAAATAAAATCGTGCCAGATATTCAAGCGGCGGTACAGCGCGTCAAAAGCGTGGCAGCACCGGCAAATGCCATGCGCTTAAATTGTGATACTTACTGTGCCAAAAGCGGAAATTGCGCAGGTGTAAACGGAGATATGCCGAGCGGCTGTGCTGGCGACGGCAGAATTTGCTGCAACTATGCAGTAAGTGCGAAACAGCGCAAATCCGGCAGAATTAAAGTGATTTTTGTCGGCGAAGAACTCGGGTATTAATACTAAAAAACAAGAAATATCAACAGAAGCACAGCGCTTTGCGCCGCCGTGCTTCTGTTTGTAATTTAAGTATATATGTGGTATAATGATTTCAAGCCTAGCTTGAAATCGTCGATATGAATTCTTACGAATTCTCGATATGTCATAAATGACTCGATATTTGCTAATGCACTCGATATGTCGCTTGCGCGACGAGAATTCATATCATATCGAGTTTGACCGAAGGGAAAACATATCGATTTTACAAAGTAAAAATATCGAGCAAACTTTAGTTTGCATATCGACAAAAATGATGTCATCTAAATCGTTTACGAATTCTATAATATATTGTATCTGCAGTCAGATGGGAATGATTAAATGGAGAAAACTAAATCATATGGGCTTGCAAAATATGCCTGCTATCTTACGAATATATCAATGGCGGTTGTGGCTAGCTTATCACCGCTGTTGTTTGTCACGTTTCGTCAAATGTATGGGATTTCATATACTTTGCTTGGCTTGTTGGTAGTCGTAAATTTTTCAACTCAGTTGTTTATCGATTTGGTATTTGCTTTTTTTGCAAAAAAATTCGATATACAAAAAACAGTTCGGCTTATGCCATTTATTACTTTTTTAGGTCTTTTGATTTATGGAATACTTCCGGCGGTGTTTCCGAAAAGGGCATACTTGTGTATTGTGCTGGGAACGGTTGTGTTTTCGGTTTCTTCAGGCTTAAACGAGGTGTTGTCAAGTCCTGTAATAGCCGCTATTCCGAGCAAAAATCCTGAAAGAGAAATGAGTAAATTGCATTCAATGTATGCGTGGGGCGTAGTTGGTGTTGTTATAGTAAGCACGACGTTTTTAAGCGTGTTTGGAACTCACAATTGGGGATATCTGGCATTGTTTTGGTCGTTAGTTCCTCTGTCTGCATTTATAATGTTCAGAAAAGCTGAACTTCCTGAAATCGGAAATTCAAATGATGAGTGCAAAAAACAAAAAAGTATAGGTATAGGAGTCATTCTTTGCTTTGTATGCATATTCCTCGGTGGTGCTGCTGAGTGTACGATGGCGCAGTGGGCATCGGGCTTTATTGAAAACGCGATAGGGATACCGAAGCTTTGGGGTGATATACTGGGCGTTGCGCTATTTGCGGCTCTTTTAGGGCTTGGACGAACTGTGTACACCAAATATGGGAAAAATGTACTTAATGTTATGCTCTGGGGAATGGCGGGTGCTGCAATATGCTATTTTGCTGCGAGCATCTCGCTCAATCACATAATAAGTCTTTGTGCATGTATTTTAACCGGAATTTGTGTTTCAATGTTATGGCCGGGAACTATAATATGCGTTGGCGAAAAATTCCCTTCAGCGGGAGTTGCAATTTATGCATTGATGGCTGCTGGAGGAGATATGGGAGCTTCGATTGCGCCTCAGTTGGTAGGTATCGTTTCAGATAAAATAAGCCTTAGCAATTTTGCTCTTGAATTATCGGAACTTCTTAAGATAAGCACGGAACAGATAGCAATGCGAATGGGTTTGCTTGTTTCAACGGCATTTCCGATAATGGGTCTGATTGTGGTTATTTGCTTAAAGGCATATTTTTCTACACTGAGAAGTAATGGATAAAGTGTTTCTGCTGATGTGATTTTGGAGGAAGAAGCGATGACAAATCTGATTTTAATAAGGCATGGAGAGAGCGAAGCTAACCGCATGGGCGTGTTTGCAGGGCATATAGACCCTGATTTGCAGGGTAGAGGTGTAAAGCAAGCGGAGCTTACAGCGGAATATATAGCCGGAAATTACAGCGTTGATAAAGTTTATTCAAGCGATTTAAAACGTGCTTATAGAACTGCGAAGAGTCTCGCGGACAAGTTGGGGCTGGAGATTATCCCTGATGTGAGACTGCGTGAGATAGACGGCGGCAAGTGGGAAAATGTTAAGTTTGAAGATATAGTAAAACTTTATCCGGAAGAGTTTGGAATGTGGATAAACGATATAGGAAATGCAGCTTGTCCGGATGGAGAGAGTGTCGCCGAGCTTGGTGAGAGAATAATGGAAGTCCTTGAGGAGATTGCCGTGAATAACGTTGGAAAAACCGTTGCAATTGCTACGCATGCTACACCTATAAGAGTAGCGCAGGGCATTATTCAAACCGGCGGACTGGGTGAAATGAAGGATATACCGTATGTGTCAAATGCGTCTGTGACGCATCTTGAATATGACGGAGACTGGCGGGTTCTAAAAGCCGGTGAGGATGCGCATTTGGCAGAGCTTAGGACTTCGCTTCCACACAATATTTAAGAAAAGATATTATAATATTTGAAAGCATTGAGGATTTAGAAAGATGGCGTACATTAAGTGGGATGTTGGCAGTTACTGCCCGGATAAAGTGCAGAAGCTCTCTGAGAGCTTGGGGATATCGTCGCTTGCGGCGCGGGTTTTATGCTCGCGCGGAATATGTGACGAGGCAGCTGCACGCGCTTTTCTGGATACTAAATCTGCGGCATTTCATGACCCGATGCTTCTGCGGGATATGGATTTGGCACTCGAGCGCATAGAGATGGCGCTTGAGGGTGGAGAAAAAATTGCGGTTTACGGCGATTATGATGTTGACGGAATAACCGCAACTTATATATTGTCCGATTACTTGCAGAGTCTGGGAGCAGACTGTGTTTATTATATACCTGAGCGCGATGGAGAAGGCTACGGAGTAAATATGGAAGCCGTGAAAAAGCTAAGTTCAGAGGGTGCAAGTCTTATAGTCACGGTTGATACCGGCATAACTGCGGTTGCAGAGGTTGAAGCCGCACGTGAAATGGGAGTTGACTTTATAATAACCGACCACCATGAATGCCAAAGTATTTTGCCGGATGCCTGCGCGGTTATAAATCCGCACAGATCTGATTGCGATTATCCGGAGAAAAATCTTGCAGGTGTCGGTGTCGCGTTCAAGCTCATATGCGCGCTTGAAGAAGGGATAGCCGAGCAATACTTGCCGTTTGTATGTATTGGAACGATTGCGGATGTCATGCCGCTTGTTGGAGAGAATCGGGTTATTGCGGCTCAGGGACTTTCGCGTATTGAAAACTCCAGAAACCCGGGGCTGTGCGCGCTTGTACGCTTAGCAGGTGCGGAGGGTAAGGCGATAAACGCGGATACAATAGGCTTCCAGCTTGCCCCGCGCATAAATGCGGCGGGGCGTATGAGCTCGGCTTCGCGCGTGGTTGAGCTCTTTACGGTTGGTGACTATCAAACCGCAGAAAGTCTCGCTGAGGAGCTTTGTTCGCTTAATGTGCAGAGGCGCGAAATTGAAGCGGATATTTTCAAAGAAGCTTCCGAGAAGGTTGACAGAGAGTTTGACTTAAACCGCGACTATGCTCTGGTAATACAGGGACGCGGCTGGCATCACGGGGTTCTCGGCATCGTGGCATCGCGTATTTGTGAAAAGTATCAGAGACCCGCGGTGCTTATATCGATTGATGAGGGTGAAGGAAAAGGTTCCGGAAGAAGTGTAAAAGGTGTTAATCTTTTCAGGGCGCTTTCTTCATGCGGTGAGTATTTGCAGAAATTCGGAGGCCATGAGCAAGCCGCAGGCCTTAGCATAGCCGAGGAGAATATAGACGCATTTCGTAAGGCTCTCAACCGCGAGATTGAGGAAGAAATGAAGATCTATCAGCCGTCCATGCATATCGATTTTGAAGCCCAGCCGGGCGAGCTTACAATTGAGGAAGTACGCTCACTGCGCGTGCTTGAACCGTACGGTACAGGTAATCCGAGACCGGTTATAAAGCTTAGCAATATGCGCGCTTGTGATATAACACCAATCGGCGCGGGCAAGCACCTTAGAATGACCTTTGAGCGCCAAGGAAAGTTCCAAAGTGTGTTTTTCGGAAAGACTGAGCGGGATATTGGCTTTGAAAACGGCGCGGTGGTCGATGTGGCATTTGTGCCTGAGATAAATGATTTCAGGGGCGAGAGTGTTCAGCTTATGCTGCGTGATGTTCGCCCGGTGCAAAGTGAGGAGCCTAAAGAGCTTAATGCGGTGCAGTGCTACAGAAGCTTTCGAAACGGCGAGGCGCTCAGCGAGGACGAAACGAACGTTTTAAAAGTCCAATATAACGATTTGGGCGCGGTTTGGAGATATATCGCCAAGTGCGGTAAAATTAAGGATACACCGCTTGAAGAACTGTGCAGTGCGGTAAATTCGGTCTTTAACAGAAATCTTTCGAAGGTAAAGATAATTATAGCAATGGACATATTCAAAGAGCTCGGGCTTTTGGAATATAAGAGCAGGGCTTCGCGTATAAGTGTTACGGTTTGCGGGCAAATACAGAGAGTGGATTTAAGAAATTCACAGACTGCGCGGAGGTTGGGTTGTATCGGAAATCCCGCGCAGGACAGAGAAAGGGCGTAGCAGAGAATGAAAAACCTTGAAACTCGCTATAAATTGCTTATAGAGAAGGTAAAACAGTATATTCCGAATGCAGATGCGGATAAGATTCATCAGGCTCTTGAGTGTGCAACTGATGCACATACCGGGCAGAAAAGGAAGGATGGCACGGATTATGTAACGCATCCGATTGCGGTTGCGGAGATAATTGCGGATATGGGCCTTGACACAGAGAGTGTCATCGCAGCTCTCCTGCACGACTGCATTGAGGACACCCGGTTCGTATACGAGGATATAAAGAATAAATTCGGCGAAGATGTGGCGGATATTGTAGAGGGCGTATCAAAGCTTACGCGTATGCCGTACACGAGCAAGGAAGAAGAGCAGATAGAAAATTTGCGCAAGATGTTTCTTGCAATGGGCAAGGATATTCGCGTAATTATGATAAAAATTGCAGACAGGCTGCACAATATGCGTACAATCCAGTTCCAGCCTCCTGCAAAGCAACGTGAGAAATCTCTTGAAACCATGGAGGTTTACGCGCCGCTTGCTCACCGCTTGGGAATGCAGAAGATAAAGTGGGAGCTTGAGGACAGGTCGCTTAAGTGCTTAGACCCGGTCGGATACGAGGAAATTACCGAGGAGCTTGAGCGCCGCAGACCTGAGCGCGAGGAGTTTCTGCATCATATAAAGGACCGCCTGATGGAGCATTTAAACCATGCGGGAATAGAGGCGGTTGTAGCCGGGCGCGTAAAGCACATATACAGTATTTACCGCAAGATGTATACCCAGCATAAGGACATCAGCGAGGTATACGATTTATATGCAATGCGCGTTATAGTTGACAGCGTGGCGGACTGTTATAATGTTTTGGGATTTATCCACGATATATACCGCCCGATACCCGGAAGGTTTAAGGATTATATTTCAACGCCGAAGCCTAACATGTATCAGTCACTTCACACTACGGTTATAGGCCGTGAGGGAATACCATTTGAGGTTCAGATAAGAACGCATGAAATGCATCAGACGGCGGAGTACGGTATCGCCGCGCATTGGAAATATAAATCCGGTGTTTCCGGACGTGATAATCTGGAGGAAAAGCTTGCCTGGGTGCGCAGACTGCTTGAAAATCAGCAGGACGTTGACGGCGAGGACTTTATCCGCTCGCTCAAGACCGAGATGTTTGCAGACGAGGTGTATGTATTTACACCTAAGGGAGACGTTGTCAGCTTGCCGGCGGGCTCAACGCCGATTGACTTTGCATATTCCATCCACTCGGCTGTAGGAAACCGGATGATTGGTGCGAAGGCAAATGGGCGCATTGTACAGCTCGATTATATTTTGAAAAACGGTGAGATAGTTGAAGTTTTAACGTCTAATGCCAGCCACGGTCCGAGCCGTGACTGGCTCAAGATAGCCAAGAGCAGCGAGGCTAAAAATAAGATTAAGCAATGGTTTAAGAAAGAATGCCGCGAGGAAAATATTCAGCGCGGAAAAGAGGCGCTGGCAGCGGAACTCAAGCGCATGGAAGTGCATATGTCGCTTCAGGATTTAAATGAGGTTTTGCAGAGCGTAAGCCGCAGAATATCATTTAATACGCCTGATGATATGCTTGCAAGCCTTGGATTTGGCGGTATAACGCTAAATCGTGTAGTAAATCGCATACGCGATGAGATTGCAAGAAGCCATAAAGAACAGACCGGAAAGGATATAATAGATAAGCTTGTCGCGCAGCCTAAAAAGCAAAAATCCACTTCGGGCGTAATTGTACCGGGTGTGGAAAACTGCATGGTTAAGTTTGCGCGTTGCTGTACTCCTATACCCGGGGACAGGATAATAGGATTTATAACTCGCGGTTACGGTGTAAGCGTGCATCGTATGGACTGTAAGAACGTTACGGAAGCTATGAAAAATGCCGATGATTTGAGCCGTTGGATTCGTGTGGCATGGGCGGATGAAATTAAGGACCGCTTCCAGACATCGCTTCAGATTTCCGCAAAGGACCGAATGGGTATTGTAGCGGATGTGGCTACTGCGCTCTCCAACCTCAAGATACCTGTGCATCTGATGGATGCCAGAAGCTTTGAGGATGGGTATGCGGTCATGAACGTGGTTATGGATTTAAACGGCGTTGACCAGCTTGAGTACGTAGTCGGAAAGCTGCGCGGAATTCAGGGCGTAATAGACATAAAGAGAACGTTAAGTTAGGAGATTTGATATGCGTGCGGTTGTAACGCGTGTAAGTCATGCAAGGGTCGAGATAGACGGAAAAGTACATTCGCAGATAGGGGCAGGACTTATGGTGCTTCTTGGTGTACTTGATACGGATGAAAAAGCCGATGCAGAGTATGTGGCTAAAAAAGTCGGGGATACACGGATTTTCAGTGACAGTGAGGGCAAAATGAATTTATCGTGTGAGCAGATAGGCGGCGAGATACTCGTTGTAAGCAATTTTACGCTATACGGCGATACACGCAAAGGAAACCGCCCGAGCTTTGTGCGCGCGGCGCGTCCTGAGCTTGCCGAGCCGATGTACAAATATTTTTGCAACATACTGCGTGAGCGCGGGTACACCGTGGGATGCGGGGTATTTGGTGCAGATATGCAGGTTAGCTCTGTAAATGACGGACCGGTGACGTTGGTTATAAACAGTCCGTCAAAGGAGAATTGATTAAAAGGCAGGTTTTAAAAATGAAAATACGCAGTTTTACCGTCGGGCGCGTGGCGGCACAGTGCTATATTGTGTCAGATGAGGCATCGGGTGAAGTATTTATGATAGACCCGGGCGATAACGCGGAGTATCTTCTAAAAAAGCTTGATGAACAGGGTGTAGAGCTTAAATATGTTATTCTGACGCATGGGCATTTTGACCATGTCATGGCGGCAAATGAGATACTCAAAAAGACCAGGGCAAAGCTTGTCGTATGCGATAATGAAGTGCCCGCACTTACTGATCCGGAGCTGGGCGGATTTAACAATTTTGGAATAACAAAGTTTGTGCCGCTTAGCGCAGACATTGTGGTATCGGATGGAGAAACACTTGATTTTGCAGGGCATGAGCTTGAATTTATGAATACCCCGGGGCATACTAAAGGCAGCATGTGCATAAAAATGGGGGATGTTATTTTCACCGGGGATACGCTCTTTGCGGGAACCTGCGGCAGATGCGATCTTGCAGGCGGGGATTACCGCGAAATGCTCGACTCGCTTAAACGCTTGGCAGAGCTTTGCGGAGAGTATACCGTCTACCCAGGGCACGGTGAGGCGACAAAAATGAGCATAGAGCGGCAGTATAACCCCTATATGCGTGAGGCAGTGAGAAGATGAAGCTTTATCTTAAAGGACATGATTACCGTTTTGCGGTAGAACAAATACTGGTGGTGCTCTTTCCGGGGGAAAAGCCGGAATATCCGGAAGGTGAGCCGTGCGGCGATTTTGCCGAAGTAAGTCTTAAAAAGACGAAAAAACAGATTTCGGCATGCACAAAACTTGTAAAAGACGGAAAGCTGTCGAGCTGTACATCTGTGTTGCCGTTGCCACAGGACGATGACGTGCAGGAATATGACAGACGTGCGCGCCAGGTGATACGCACATCGTTTTTTAAAGCCAGTAAAAAAGCTTGCGGAATATCTCCGGAATGGGGTGCGATGACCGGTATAAGGCCGGGGAAGGTTGCGCAGAAGCTTTTGGAGCAGGGCGAGAGCGATGAGAGTGTTGATAAGATACTCAAAAATGCATACTATGTAAAAAAGAAACGCCGTGATTTATGTCTTCAAGTTGCGCATGCGGGGATAAAAGCCTCGTTGGGTGGCACGGACAAGGATATATCTGTTTACGTGGGGATACCGTTTTGTGTGTCGAGGTGTAAATATTGCTCCTTTGTAAGCCATTCGATTGACAAGGCGCAGCATTTGGTTGAGCCCTATCTGGATGCACTTGTTTATGAAATGGAGAATACCGGCAGGGTAGCAAGGGAGCTTGGGCTTAATATTAAATCCGTATATATTGGAGGCGGTACGCCTACGTCACTTTCTGCCGCTCAGCTTGAGCGCGTGATGAAGGCTTTAAATCAAAACTTTGATTTATCGTCAATAGAGGAATATACGGTGGAAGCCGGGCGGCCGGACACAGTGGATAAAGAAAAGCTAAAGGTAATATTTGAAAACGGAGCGACGCGCATAAGCGCAAACCCGCAGACAATGGATGACCGTGTGCTGGAGCTCATGGGCCGTCGCCACACCGCGCAGGATATAGTAAAAATGGTGTCTGACATAAGAGCGTGCGGCGATATTGACATCAACATGGATGTTATTGCGGGACTACCGGGTGACAACATTGATGGCTTTACAGATACTATTAAGAGAGTAATAAAGCTGGGTCCTGAAAACATAACCGTACATACTCTTGCCATAAAAAAAGGCTCCACACTAAAGGACGAAGGAGTTGCAATTCCAGACGGTGAGGAGACTCTCGCGATGGTAGAGTATGCGCAAAAGGCATTGAAGCGCGCAGGATATGCGCCGTACTACCTGTATAGGCAAAAGTATATGTCCGGAAATCTTGAAAACGTCGGATATGCGCGTGACGGAAGAATAGGGCTTTACAATATTTATATTATGGACGAGTTGCATACCATACTTTCATTGGGGGCAGGAGGAGTTACAAAACTCGTCAATAAAAAAGAGGTCAAGATAGAGCGCATATTCAATCACAAATATCCGTATGAATATAACAATGCCCAAAATCGACTCGAGGAGAATGCGGAAAAGATACGTAACTTCTATAGCGAAAAATGACTCAGGAGGGGATAGATATGCCACTTGATTTAGCGCAAGTAAACAGACGAATAGAAGAGGATGCGAACGCTTTTGTAAGCGAATGTGAAGCGGAGTATGCAGCAAAAATCGACAATGCTGCGCGCAAAATTGCAAGCCGCGCAGAAAACTGCCGAATAGTCTTGCTTTCGGGACCGTCAGGTTCAGGGAAAACAACCAGTGCGCTTAAGCTTCAGCGCGCGCTTGAAAGCTACGGCATAGGTACAAAGTCCATTTCGATGGATGATTATTTTAAAACGGTTAATCCGGAAACCGCGCCTAAAAATGACAAAGGGGAGATTGACTATGAATCACCGCTTTGTCTGGATATTCCGCTTCTTAAAGAGCACATGCGGATGATTGTTCGCGGTGAAGAAATTGAGGTTCCCTCATTTATTTTCGCAAAGCAGTGCCGAAGCGACATAAAAAAGCCGATGAAACTTGAAAAAGACCAGGTTGTTATTATAGAGGGGATTCATGCGCTCAATGATATGTTTGACGATGCTGCGGGTGAGCACGAGACCAAGCTCTATATAAGCGCGAGGAGCAATTTTGAATTAAACGGCGAGACGATTTTTAAAGGTACGTGGACGCGCCTTATGCGACGGATTGTGCGTGATAATAATTTCCGTGGCACAAATGCGGATTTTACTCTTAAAATTTGGGATGGCATACGCACGGGTGAGAAAAAGTATATATCACCGTTTAAAAATAAGGCGGATATAATAATAGATTCTACGCACCCATATGAAATATGCATGCTCAAAAAGCATATAGCGCAGGCGATGCCACATATACCCGAGCAAATACCGCGCTATAAAGAGGTATGCTCAATACCGCCCTCCCTTGAGCTTTTTGCGGATATGCCCGATGAGCTTGTGCCTGAGGATTCACTCCTGCGTGAATTTATAGGCGGCGGGAATTTTAAATATTAAGCTTGAAATATTTTATAATTTATGATAAAACTTTCTTAAGGGAAAGATATAAGTTTAGGAGGTAAGTGATTATGAATTTTAGTGAATTAATTAATAAAGTAAAGGCGAGTGCGACTGTTGCGGGAGAATATGCGAGCAAAAAAGCTGCCGAAATCGGTGAAAAAACCAGTGATGCATTTAATACCGGCAAGCTCAATGTAAAGCTGTTTGACCTTAATACAGATATGGATGTTATTTACAAGGAAATCGGAAAAATTATTTATGCATCCCATTCGGGTGAGGATACCGAGGCTGAAACGCTTGAGGCAAAACTCAGTCAGGCAGACGAGAAAATGGCGGAGATAAATGAGATTAAAGAGCAGATAGCAAAGCTTTCAGCTTCTAAGAAATGTCCGTCATGCGGAAAAGAATGCGAAAGCGATGCGGCGTTCTGCTCTAAGTGCGGGGCAAGCTTCTGATATTCGTAAATTGCTAAAAGCAAAGCGGCGAGGGATACTTCCTCGCCGTTATACTTAGGAGGTATAATAACTGTGACTGCAGAAAAATATATGCAAAGTGCAAATGCGGTTAAAGAACGCATAGGCGATATAAAGCCTGAGGTCCTTTTAATACTCGGTTCAGGACTTGGCGGGCTCTCGGATGAAGTCGTCAATGCGGTAGAGATACCATACTCGGAGATTCCAAATTTTGAAGTATCCACCGCGCCCGGGCACAGCGGAAAGCTTGTCTGCGGAAACTTGGGCGGAAAACAGGTTATAGTTATGTCAGGTCGTATGCATTACTATGAGGGATATAGCTACGATAAGGTTACGCTTCCTGTTCTTGTTGCAAAGCTTTTGGGTGTGGATAAGCTTATAGTTACAAACGCGAGTGGCGGAATAAATGAAAGTTATAATGTTGGTGACCTGATGCTTATATCAGACCACATAAAGCTTGTTGGAGATTCACCTCTTCGCGGCAAAAATTTAGACGAATTTGGTCCGCGATTCCCGGATATGACATATGCGTACTCAAAACGCCTGCGCACTCTTGCAAAGGAAGTGGCGGAGGAAATGAATATTGCGCTGCGGGAGGGTGTGTATTACTATGCTATGGGGCCGCAGTATGAAACACCGGCGGAGATACGCGCAATGCGAGTTCTGGGTGCAGATGTTGTCGGAATGTCTACCGCGCCGGAGGCGATTGTAGCATCTCATTGCGGGATAGAGACGCTCGGGATTTCATTGGTTTCAAACATGGCGAGCGGAATTCTTGATAAACCACTTACAAGCGAAGAGGTAATAGAGGCAGGAGAAAAGGCAAAGGATGTATTCGGGGCACTTGTTGTAAAATGCTTGGAGAGAATGTAAAAGGGGGATGTAATTGATGGAGCTTCTTTTTTGCAATATATGCGTGGTTACTATGAACGACGCGGGAGTTATAAACAACGCTTATGTAGGCGTAGATGGAGGGAAGATTGTATATATCGGCGAGAGTGAGCCGGAAAATGCAGATATTAAACGTCGTGTTTCCGGAAAAAACAAAGTGCTGATGCCGGGTATTGTAAATACTCATACCCATATTCCGATGACGCTTTTGCGCGGATATGCGGATGATTACGCATTGCAGGACTGGCTTAACAATCACATCTTCCCGGCAGAGGACAGGCTGGATATACGCTCTGTAAGCGCGGGTGTTTATGTGGGGCTTGCAGAGATGATAGCCACGGGAACCACGTCTTTTTCCGACAGTTATTTCTTCTGCGAAGCTATCGCGGATGCAGTAGATAAAAGCGGGATAAAAGCAAATATTGCGCGCTCTGTCACCAATTTCGGAAATGAAGTGCGCTTGATGGAGTTTACAGGTACTCGTGAGGAAGTCGAGCTTAAGGAAAAATGGCATATGGCAGATTGCGGGCGTATACGAATTGATGCAGCTATACATGCCGAATATACCACATCCGAATCTCTGTGGCGTGAGATTGGCGGATACGCAAAAGAGAATGGCTTAATAATGCAGGTACATTTATCTGAAACACAGGCAGAGCATGACGTATGCATCGAGAAGTATAAAAAAACACCGGCGCGCCTTTTTTGCGATGCGGGAGTTTTTGATGCAAAGACGGTTGCGGCGCATTGCGTTTGGGTAAATGACGAGGATGTGGAGATTTTAAGAGAAAAGGGTGTCAGCGTTGCGCATAATCCGGTTTCAAACTTAAAGCTTGCATCCGGAATTGCGCGCGTTCCTTATATGATGGACAGAGGCGTAAATATTGGGCTTGGAACCGACGGCGTGGCTTCAAATAACAGCTTTGATATGTTCGAGGAGATAAAGCTTGCCGCAATTTTACACAAGGGGAATACCCTTGAACCCACGGTTATATCAGCCTGTCAAGCATTGGAACTTGCCACGATTAACGGTGCAAAGGCGCAGGGGCGCGAGTCAGAGTGCGGCAAAATCCAATGCGGTATGGATGCAGATTTGATAATGGTTGACTTTGATAAGCCTCATCTTACACCGTGCCACAATCCGGTTTCGAATTTGGTTTATGCCACGCGCGGAGGCGATGTGTGCATGACGATGGTGCGTGGAAAGATACTCTATGAAAACGGTGAATTTACCACGATTGATTGGGAAAAGGTAAAGAGTGAGCTTTCAGAGTACGGTGTCCCGAAAATCTGCGGAAGACTGTAAATTGCATAAAAGAGAAGTTATCAGCATAAATTCCCAGTGACAATTAGTTTTGTTAGACTGAAAGGTTGTGACCGGGAATTGAAACATTCTCAAAAGCAGAGTTTTTTACACGGTGCAGCGGTGCTTGCAGCGTCCGGAATTGTCGTCAAAGTGCTTGGAGCATGCTTTAAAATCCCGATTGGAGCTATTTTAAAGCCGGAGGGAATGGCAATATTTTCTATTGCCTATAATATTTACGCTCTTCTTTTTGTTTTGTCAACCGCGGGGGTTCCGGTTGCAGTGTCAAAGATGATAGCGCACACTCAAGCGATAGGACGAGGGTGGGAGAGCGAGAGGATATATAAGATAAGTCTTACGTTTTTTGCTGCAATAGGTGCTGTTGCAAGTGCTGTGATGTATGTCGGCGCTTTCCGATTTGCCCGGATGATGTCCGGACCCGGCAGTGAGGCGGCTATACGTGCAGTTGCACCGGCTGTGTTTTTTGTATCTGTTTCTGCAGTCAGCCGCGGATATTACCAAGGATTTTCTGATATGTACCCCACCGCTAAGTCACAAGTGCTTGAGGCATTTGGGAAACTCGCGGTTGGATTTGGTGCGGCGTGGTTTTTAAATAAAAACGGTTTTGGACCGTCAATTGTTGCAGCAGGCGCGGTATTCGGTGTGAGTGTCGGAGCTCTTTTTTCGACGGTTTATCTTGCGGCTATAGGGAAACGGCGAAGAAAAGAGGAAAAGCCTAAATTTGCAGTTCCGAAAGCGGGGAGGAAAATTATATCCGAGCTTATCGGGTTATCAGTACCGATAACATTGGGTGCTGCGGTTATAAGCCTTACAAATGTTATCGACAGTGCACTGGTAATGAAGCTTTTGCAGAAAATCGGATATGCCGACAGGGAAAGCATGTGGCTTTATGGGGCGTACAGCTATGCGTGTAACCTATTTAACCTGCCGTCTGCACTGATAACCACTTTAGGAGTGAGTCTCATTCCTAAAATCAGCGCGGCACATGCGGTGGGAAATTCCTCTGAGCTTAATAAAACCTCGCAGTCGGCAGTTGGGCTTGCAATGCTTGCGGCACTGCCGTCAGCGGCAGGACTTTTCGTTTTAGCAGAACCGATTATGGATTTACTTTATGGGCATAGTATAGACCGCGATGCAATTGTTCTCTCCGGAAAGCTTTTGGCATATTTGGCTGTGGCTATACCCGCGATGGGAACTGTAACCGTTACAAATGCAATACATCAGGCGTGCGGAAACGTAAGGCTTCCGGTGGTTTCGATGCTTTTGGGCGCGGCTGTAAAGCTCATAGCAAATTATTTTTTTGTAAGTATTCCGGAAATTAATATAAAAGGTGCTGCAATCGGGACGATTTTGTGTTATACTGTAATTGCTGTTATAAATTGCGCGGCATTTGTTAGAAATGGTATACGGATAAGATTTGTAAAAACATTTTTTAAACCCGTTATACTCGCACTTGTTGCGGGTGGTGCAGCTTTTGGTGCATTTTCCTGCTTTACAGGCGGGAATTTTGCCAGAATTGGCGTTATTGTGTCTGTTTTGGCGGGGGTATGTGCATGCGGAGTATGCGCTATTTTCATCGGCGCAGTGGGCGAAGATGAGAAAAAAAGCGTTTTTAAGGGCGATAAAATCTCGAAATTTTTAAAAATACATTGAAAAATTTATTTTTTTCAAAAAAAAGCTTGCAGGATGTGAAAAAATATGATAAATTTTTTACATAAGCCCAATTATACGTTTGAGGACTTGGTCGAGATAACAAAAATCCTCAGATGTGATGAAGGTTGCCCATGGGATAGGGTGCAGACGCATGAGTCAGTGCGAATGAACTTTATTGAAGAGGTCTACGAAGCTTGCGAGGCTATAGATAATGGGGATCTTGACCTTTTGAAAGAGGAGCTTGGCGACGTACTCGCCCAGGTGGTTTTCCATTCTCAGATTGAAGAGGAGAATGGGAACTTTAATGTTGATGATGTGGCAGATGGAGTTTGCAAAAAGTTCATTGAGCGGCATCCACATATTTTTGGGCAGGTAAAAGCTGAGACTGCGGATGAGGTTTTATCAAATTGGGATGACATCAAACGTAGTCAAAAGGGGCACAGCACCCATTTTCAGGCGATGGATTCGGTGGCGAGAAGCTTGCCGGCGCTCATGCGTGCCGAGAAGCTCCAGTCAAAGGCAAGAAAAGCCGGGTTTGACTGGGAAGACGCGGAGGGCGCGTTTGCAAAGGTTACCGAGGAGCTTGAAGAGCTCAAGGGCGCAATGAAGGATGAAACTAGCGAGCATATCGCAGAGGAAGCAGGGGATTTGCTTTTCGCGGTTGTCAATGTAGTCAGACTTTTAAAGATAAATCCTGAGCTTGCGCTTGACCGCGCCAATGAGAAGTTTCTGCGCCGCTTTGGCGAGATGGAAAAGCTTATTGCCGAGGACGGTAAGGAAATGTCAGACATGCAGCTTCCGGAGCTTGATGCGTACTGGGAGCGTGTGAAAAAGTTCGAAGAGGCGGACGGGAAATAAGAATACATCCCTAAGAGCCTTGCGATAATAAAAAAATTTTAGGAGGATATCACAAATGAACAAAACAGAACTCGTAAACGCAGTAGCAGAGAAGGTTGGAGCTTCCAAGAAGGACTCTGAGAAAATAATCAATGCTACAATCGACGCTATCGCTGACGCTCTTGCAGCAGGCGATAAGGTACAGCTGGTTGGCTTTGGTGCATTCGAGGTTAAGACCCGTGCAGCAAGAATCGGCCGTAATCCGAAGACCAAGGAAGCTATCAACATTCCTGAGTCAAAGTGCCCGGTATTCAAGGCTGGCAAGGCTCTGAAGGACGCTGTTTCCAAGTAAGGTCAAAAAATAACAAGCAGCCTCGCGGCGGAAACGTCGCGGGGCATATTCTCATTTAAGGGGAACAGAGACAGGTTATGCGAATTGATAAATATTTAAAAGTTTCACGTCTTATAAAGCGCCGCACGGTAGCAAACGAGGCATGCGATAAGGAACGAGTTCTTGTAAACGGCAAGGTGGTGCGCGCCTCATACGATGTAAAAGTCGGCGATGAAATTGAGATTCGCTTCGGTGAGCGCTCGCTTCGCGTGCGCGTGCTGGAGGTTCTTGAGCATGTAGGCAAAGACCAGGCTCATACCATGTATGAGGAAATCTGATAGGACATAAATAAGCATATTTTCTATGCGCCTTAAATATATTTTGAATAAAGGCTATATTTTAGGAGGCGTGTAAAAAATATGCTTGCAGATGACAGAATCAGAGCGTTAAATTCAGATGCCCCGCACAATGTTATCATGGAGGGGCGCAGTCGGATGAGTATTTCAGGTGTTGAGGATGTTGAGAGTTTTGATGATATGTCCGTCTCTCTTTTTACGACGCGTGGACTTATGACTGTGCACGGTGCAGGGCTTCATATTGAAAGACTCAGCCTTGAAACCGGTGAGCTCAATATAGAAGGCACGATTGATGGGGTACAGTATTCGGACGAAGCACCGCAAGGAAGCTTTTGGTCACGGTTGTTTAAATAAGCGGCGGTGAGCAAGTGAATGTATCTGTAACAGGTCAGACGCTTGAGTTTCTCTACTCAGGTGCACTTGGAATAGGGCTGGGAGTAGCGTATGATATTTTCAGGCTGTTTAGGGTGCATTTGAGAGCAGGAAGGATACTTACCGGCGTTTTTGATGTTATTTACTGGTTAGTTGCAATTGCCGCACTTTTATTTTTTGTTTTGACGGTTTCGGGTGGGCAGATGCGATGGTACGTATTGCTCGGAGCTTTTTGCGGCGGTTTTATTTATATGTGCACCGTAAGCTACTTGTTTTTTAGAGCGTTAGATATTATAATTAAAGTAGTGGTGCGCTTACTGCATGTGGCGGTAAAGCCAATATACTTTATTTCAGAAAAGGCTTTGCATGTTGCGAGAAGTGCTGACAAGCGCATAAAAGAGCGTGTTAAAAATAAGGGGCAAAAGGAAGACTCCGCAGTGCAAGATGAGTAGCAAGGAGGTATGCCATTGTGGCAAGCAGGAGAAGAAAGAAGAAAACCGGCTTTTTTCCAAAGCTTATTTTAGTTGCTTTTGTTATTTATTCTGCGGTTACATTGGTAACCCTTCAGATGAAAATAAACGCACAGAAGGCTGAAAATGAGCTCATAGCAGCCCAGATTGAAGAAGAGAGAATAAAGCAGGCTCAACTTAAGCAGGAAAATGAAGCTGTAATTGAGGATGAATATATAATAAGTGAAGCACAGAAGCAAGGATACGCAGCTCCAAATGAGCGTGTGTTTATTGATACATCCGGCAGTTGATAGGTCGGAATAAACTAATGAGAGGACTTTGTGGGAAGGTATGAGTTTGGAAGTCGGTTCAATTTTAGAGGGAAAGGTTACCGGTATAACCAAGTTTGGTGCGTTTGTATCATTGCCTGACGGGAAAAATGGGATGGTACATATTTCGGAGGTTGCAAATTCCTATGTCAGTGACATAAACGAGCACTTGAGCGAGGGGCAGGAGATCAAGGTAAAGGTTCTGTCTGTTGATGGTGGTCGAGTCAGCCTGTCAATAAAAAAAGCGCAGGAAGCGGATAGAAGCCGCAACTTTAATGGGCGTAGCGCACCTTCCGGCAGAGGAAGACAACCGGCAGGGGATAGCTCTGCGTCATCTTCGTTTGAGGATAAGCTCAAGCAGTTTATGCAGGAAAGTGAAAACAGGATGTCCGATCTCAGAGCTCACACGGAAAACCGGCGGGGAAGAGGTCGCCGCTGATAGCGTAAATGTGTCAGTGCGCACTGCAAAGCAGGTTTTGCAGTGCGCATTTTTGCATAAAAAAGGGACGCCCGGAGGAGATATACCTCGGGCGTCAGAAAAGTGGGTTGTGGGGATAAAGATATGAATGGTGCCACTGTAAAAGTTGCACGCTACCGGGGACACTGCCAAAAGAAAAGTACACTGTTCCCGCCTACACGCAACTTCCAAAAAATGGAAATATCTTACGGTTGTTAGTATAGCACGTCTTAGGAAACTTGTCAACCAATTTCTGGAAATTTTTAAAAAATCAGGAGGAAAAAATGAAAACCATAATAAACTGCCGTGTGTACACTATGGAGTCAGCTGTTATAGATAATGGATATGTATGCCTTGAGGCAGGTAAAATAACCGCTTTGGGTGATATGCGTGATATGCCCGCGAATATCGAGAATGCAGATGTTATTGACGGTAATGGAGGGTATCTGCTTCCGGGACTTATTGATATACACAGTCATATAGGACTCTTCAATGAGGGGTTACGCATTGAAGGTGAGGACGGAAACGAAGATACTGACCCGGTTACCCCGCAGCTTAGAGCGATTGACGGAATTAATCCGCAGGATCGTGCATTTGGCGATGCGCTTCGTGGCGGAGTTACTACGGTTTTGACAGGCCCCGGCAGCGCAAACCCGATTGGCGGAAGCTTTGCAGCTATGAAAACCTCCGGTATATGCGTGGATGACATGGTAATATCCGAGTGCGCGGCCATGAAGTTTGCATTGGGTGAAAATCCGAAAATGACTTATAACAGCAAGGAACGCTCACCTGTGACGCGTATGGCGACGGCCGCCGTAATACGTGAAACGCTTCTCAAAACGCGTGAGTATATGGAAAAGATAAATGACCCGGATGAAGATATGGAATTTGATTTTAAATATGAGGCACTTGTTCCGGTTTTAAACGGTGAAGTACCGGTTCAATTCCATTGCCACCGTGCGGACGATATATTTACCGCCGTGCGTATAGCAAAAGAATTTTCACTTAAATATATGCTTGTGCATTGTACTGACGGATATTTGATAGCTTCAAGACTTGCAAAAGAGAATGTGCCGATAATCGTAGGCCCTGTAATGACTACGCGTGGGAAGCCCGAGCTTAGCGGGATGACGATATCAAACGCCGCATTGCTCAGTGCTGCGGGAAATACCGTTGCACTGTGCACGGACTATCCGGAAACCGCTCAGGAGCATCTTATGCTCTCTGCTGCGCTTGCCGCAAAAGAAGGTTTAAGCGATGAGCAGGCATTTTCTATGATAACGATAAATCCTGCGCGAATAGCCGGTCTTGACACACGCGTTGGAAGCATAGCCGTCGGAAAAGATGCGGATATGGTTTTGTATGACGGACATCCGTTTGACATGCGCACAGGCGTAAAACAGGTGTTTATAGACGGAAATAGTGTACTGTAGAAGTGTCTCCCAAAAAAGAGTATAAAATACACCGGTGAATGAATTGGTTTTACTATGCAAAATGTTTGTAAAAATATGCAAAATGTGCCATTTTATTTCAATTGTATTGAATATGAAAAAAACATGTGATAGAATTAAAAAACGGAATTTTATGACAGGTTTGAGGAGGCTTTATCTATGTCTAATACAAACAAAAGTTGGCATGAGAGATTGCATAATACCATGCCAAACGGTTCGAGTACAACGTCTAAGAATCCTACGTTCTTGCCTGAAGAGCCCGAGGTAATTGCAAGAGGCAAGGGTTGCCGTGTATGGGATGACAAGGGCAGAGAGTTTATTGATTTTAGAAACAGCTTAGGTCCGGTTACCCTCGGATACTGTTATCCGGAAGTTGATGAAGCAATAAAGGCTCAGATGGAAAACGGCATTATTTTCGGCCATCCGACTGCGCTTGAAGCGGAAGTTAGCGAGATGCTCTGCGAGCGAATTCCGTGCGCTGAGCAGGCACGCTTCTTAAAGACCGGCGGTGAGGCTTGCTCTGCGACAATTTATATTGCGCGTGCATATACCGGCAAGGACCATATCATTCAGATTGGCTACAACGGCTGGCTCAATACCTTGGGAGTAGGCGCACGTATTCTTCCGACTCAGACTTCGATGGCAAAACCCGGTGTTCCTGCTGCAGTAAGTGCTCTGTACCATCCGGTTGGTTGGAATGACACCGAAGCTGTAGCAAAACTTTTTGAAGAGTATAAGGGAAACATTGCGGCGGTTATCGTTTCAGCTGATTATGTGGATTTTGAGGCGGGTAAGACTTTCTACCCATGGCTTCGCGAGATTACGAAGAAAAACGATGCTCTTCTTATTTATGATGAAATTGTTACCGGATTCCGCGTAGCTTTGGGCGGTGTTCAGGAGTACTTCGGTGTTACACCGGACCTGTGCGTATTTGCAAAGGGTATTGCAAACGGTATGCCGCTTTCAGTTTACGCAGGCTCACGCGAGGTAATGAAAACCTGCGAAACTCCGGGATTTAGCGTTTCTTCCACCTACGGTGGCGAGACACTTTCTCTTGCAGCATGCCGTGCAGTAATGCAGGTACATGCAAAGCATGACGTTGTCGGTCACATCTGGAACGAGGGTAACTTCGTATGGGATGGGTTTAATAAAATCATGGATGAAAAGGGAATTCCGGTACATATGCACGGTGCTGCACCGTGTAAGGCTCTGCGCATGGATGAGGGAGCACCTGCAGATATGACAGAGAGATTTTACAGAGCTGCATACAGAAACGGCGTATCCCTATACGCAACATCGTATGTAAACTTCAGCCACAAGCATGAGGACTTAGTTGAGGTGCTGCAACGCTTAAGCCGCGCGGCGGATGAACTATAAAATAAGATTTAACCGGTCATCGCAAGTTTTGCGATGACCGGTTTTTGCGTGTTGGAAATCACGCGTTTAAAATAAATTCTGTTCTGTGATGTTATGGCCGTGATGCGATACGAGCTTGCTCCTTGTGCGTTTTACGAAATTTGAAGGAACTTCTACTTGAAGACACACATCGTTTGAAACTACATCTCTGAAAAGGTGCTCATGCGTTGGATTTACACTGCTTGTAAGCAATGGGAGAGGTGCTATACTGTGGCTCATCGGGTCAGCGCGATGAGCGGAATATATAGGTGCCATATAAAAGATGTCATGCTCATGCTTGTAATTGTCTACCTTGCGTGAGGTGTAATGCAAGATGGGGATATTGTCACGATGCATTGAGATAAGTGCAAGCTCTGCCGCATCCGGGCTTTCGAAAACTGCGGAAATTGCCTTTTTCATATAAAATCATCCTTTGGTTGACTGAGTCTTATTCCGCCAACAATCATAGCTTGTGTAAAAACGGGGAATATATTTAAGGCAATTATTACTTTAAATTCAAGTAAAAAACGCAATGTTTGCGTTGCAATTTTACGTCAAAAATGGTATAATATTTTTTAATAATTACAATGGGGATGAATAGCTATGGATATACAAGTCGGCGACGTTCTCGAAATGAAAAAACAGCATCCCTGCGGAAATAAATGTTGGGAAGTCTTGCGGACGGGTATGGATTTCAAGCTTAAATGCCAGGGTTGCGGGCATCAGGTTATGCTTGCGCGCCATAAATGCGAAAAAAATATAAAAAAAATCATCAGAAACGGGCAGGTGCTGTAATATGCTCAGTGAACATAAGCGTCAGTATCATATCGGATGCTTGCCGGGTGATGTGGGAAGATACTGTATTTTACCGGGTGACCCGGGGAGATGTGAGCAAATTGCGAAATGTTTTGATAATGCGAAAAAAATTGCTCAAAACCGTGAGTTTGTGACATATACCGGCGAGCTGGACGGAGTTTCGGTGTCGGTTACGTCTACCGGGATAGGCGGTCCAAGCGCGGCTATTGCTATGGAGGAGCTTGCTGCAATAGGTGCGGATACCTTCATACGCGTAGGTACTTGCGGCGGCATAGCGCGTGATGTACGTTCAGGTGATGCGGTTATAGCTACCGGCGCGGTGCGTGCGGAGGGAACGAGTCGGGAATATGCGCCGATAGAGTTTCCGGCAGTATCGGATTTTGGGATTGCCAATGCGCTTGCTAACGCTGCTGACAGCTTGGGTATAAAGTGGCACGCAGGTGTGGTTCATTGCAAGGATTCTTTTTATGGGCAGCATTCGCCGGAGCGGATGCCGGTATCATATGAGCTTAAAGAAAAGTGGCAGGCATGGAAACGCTTGGG
This sequence comes from Eubacteriales bacterium, assembly GCA_045652405.1. GTDB lineage: Bacteria > Bacillota > Clostridia > Oscillospirales > JAAYXM01 > JAZRUF01. The sequence goes on from JAZRUF010000107.1 coordinate 27,592, forward strand.
CGTTTTAGCAAGTGAGATGGAGTCTGCAGCACTCTTTACGGTGGCGGCTGCGATTAATGTGCGATGCGGTGCGGTTTTTCATACGGTGTGGAACCAGGAAAGATATGCAGCAGGGTACAGAGAAGAGGAAAACCATGATACGCAAAGTGCGATAAATATAGCAATTGAGGCACTTAGCGAGATAATAAAATGTGATATAAGGAGGCAAAAATAATGAAAGACGGTTTAAAAGAAATCGGTGCACGTATCCGTGAACTGCGCGATGTGTGTGGATATACATGTGAGGAGCTTGCACGCGAGCTGGGTCTTGAGCTTGAGGTCTATTGCGCCTATGAGGAGAGCGGAGAGGATATTCCGATAAGCGTAATATACGAAATTGCAAATAAATTCGGTGTGGATTTTACCGAGATTATCACAGGTGTCGGCGGTAAGCTTGATACATACCATGTTGTAAAAAGCGGCGAGGGAAAACCGATTAACCGTGTTCCGGGTTACAGATTCGAGGATTTGGCATTCAGATACCGCAACAAAATAATGCAGCCGCTTCTGGTTACGCTTGACCCATCTGATAAGCCGGCTGAGTCGATTACCCATAAAGGTCAGGAGTTTAACATGGTGCTTGAGGGATGCATTGCACTTTGCTTTGACGGAAAAGAGATAATTTTAAATAAGGGTGACTCAATTTATTTTAATCCTGAGCATCCGCACAGTCAGAAATGCATAGGAAATGAAAAAGCGCAGTTTTTGACTGTGATTGCAGAATGAAAGGGCGGGGACAGACGTGCTTCTTGACAGATTTCTTCCGAGAATAGAATTTGATTCATATGAGGATTTTAAGAAAAATTACAGAGTAAATGTACCGGAAAACTTCAATTTCGGATTTGACATTGTTGATGCGTGGGCAGAGCAGGAGCCGGAAAAACGCGCGTTGGTTTGGTGCGATGACCACGGCGGTGAAAAGGAGTTTACCTTTACTGATATTAAGCGTCTTTCAAACAAAGCTGCGAATTTTTTAAAGGATTTGGGCATTGGTAAGGGCGATGTTGTAATGCTTATCCTACGCCGCAGATGGGAGTATTGGGTATGCGCAACCGCGTTACATAAGCTCGGCGCAACTCTTATCCCGGGTTCACTTCAGCTTACAAAGAAAGACATAGTCTACCGAGCAAATGCCGCAAATATAAAGGCGATAATATGTGTAAACGATGATTTTGTAATAGACCAGGTAGAGAGTGCATGGGATGAAACCCCAAACCTCAAAAACCGTATCATGGTTGTTGACAAGCGCGACGGTTGGCTGTGCTTTGAAGATGAAATAGAAAAGTATTCGGATGTTTTTGAGCGCCCGACAGGTGAGGATGCTACAAAGATTGATGACATCATGCTCGTCTACTTTACCTCAGGAACTACCGGGATGCCCAAAATGGTTCAGCACAACTTCGCATATCCGCTCGGACATATTGTTACAGCCAAGTATTGGCAGCAGGTTCAGGAGAATAAGTTGCATATGAGCGTATCTGATTCCGGCTGGGCAAAGTTTGGCTGGGGAAAGATTTACGGTCAGTGGATTTGCGGAGCGGTTATCTTTGCTTATGATATGGACAAGTTTATCCCCTTGAAGCTTCTTGAGAAGATAACTGAGCACAAGGTAACCACGTTCTGCGCACCGCCTACCATGTTCCGATTTATGCTGCAGGAGGATGTTACTAAGTTTGATTTAAGCTGCATAGAGCACTGCTGCATTGCGGGTGAACCGCTTAATCCGGAGGTGTTCAAGAAGTGGTACGAGGTTACCGGTCTTAAGCTGTGCGAGGGATTTGGTCAGAGTGAGTCATCGGTAATTTTAGCAAACTTCCAGTGGTTTGACCCGATTCCGGGTTCGATGGGTAAGCCATCTCCGCTTTATGATATTCAGCTTGTCGATGCCGATGATAACCCTTGTGAGGACGGTGACGAGGGTTCGGTTGTAGTAATGGATGTTGCTCATAATCCCCCGGTCGGACTGTTTACCGGTTATTATAAGGATGAGGACCTGACTTGCGCAAACCTGGGCGGAAAGTATTACGATACCGGCGATATTGCATGGAGAGACAGTAACGGTTACTACTGGTTCGTCGGAAGAAATGACGATGTTATAAAATGCTCCGGATACCGAATTGGACCGTTTGAGGTTGAAAGTGCATTGATTGAGCATCCTGCGGTTGTAGAATGTGCGATTACTGCAGCACCCGACCCGATTCGCGGTCAGGTGGTAAAGGCTACGGTAGTTCTGGCAAACGGATATGAGGGAAGCGATACACTTGTAAAAGAGCTTCAGGATTATGTTAAAAAAGTAACCGCGCCGTACAAGTACCCGAGAATTATTGAGTTTGTTGATGAACTTCCAAAGACCTTGGGTGGAAAAATTAAACGTGCGGAAATCCGCAAGAAAGACCACGAATAATACTTGATACAAAGGGCAAGGTGGTAGAGATGGATAAAAGAGTTGATATTTTCGGGATAGGCTTTGACGATGTGACTCTGCCTGAGGCAGTTGGGCGCGCCATGGCGTTAACTGAAGCGGACGGAAATCACATGGTTGTAACGCCGAACTCTGAAATTGCTTATATGACCAAGGATGATTCAAAGCTCAAGGATATTATTAATAAGGCTGACCTTGTTGTACCTGACGGAATAGGAATAATCAAAGCCGCAAATATTCTTAAAACACCCATGAAGGGCAAAGTTGCGGGAATAGAGCTCGGTGAAGCGCTCATTGAGCGTTTGAGCAAAACCGAAAAGAGAATATTCCTTTTAGGTGCAAAGCCTGGCGTTGCGCAAACCGCGGCGGATAATCTGGTAGAGAAATATCCGGGACTTGTAATTGCAGGCGTGCACGACGGCTACTTCAAGGACGATGCCGAGGTTGTTGATGAGATAAACGCAAGCGGTGCCGAGGTCCTGTTTGTATGCTTAGGCGCTCCCAAGCAGGAGTATTGGATGGGCAAGAACTTTTCAGCGCTTAATACAAAGCTGATGCTCGGTCTTGGCGGCTCATTGGATGTTTTTGCAGGTGAGGTTAAACGTGCACCTGAGTTTTGGATAAAGCTTGGGCTTGAGTGGTTTTACCGCCTTGCAAAACAGCCGTCAAGAATTGGACGCATGATGGCACTGCCTAAATTTATTTTTGCAGTGAAAAAGTATGCCAAAAAGAAATAAAAGGGAACGAGTGAATTAAAAATGCCTGGAAAACTGATTGTTTTAGAGGGAACTGACGCATCAGGGAAATCTACGCAGTTTAAGCTTTTGTGCAATAGGCTGCGTGAGGAAAAATGCGAGTTTAAAACGGTAACTTTCCCGAGATATAATGAAGAGTCATCTGCGCTTATACGCATGTATTTAAACGGTGATTTCGGCAAAAAGCCGGAGGATGTTAATGCTCATACCGCGTCTGTTTTCTTTGCGGTTGACAGATGCGCCTCATACTTAAGCGATTGGCGTGAGTATTATCAGTCGGGAGGATTATTAATACTTGACAGATACACTACATCCAATGCAGTCCATCAGGGAGCTAAGATGAGTGAGGAAAAAAGGGCAGAGTTCTTTAACTGGCTCTTTGATTTGGAGTACAATCTTCTGGGACTTCCGGCACCTGACCACGTGTTCTTACTGGATATGCCGATAAGCTGTGCGGCTGAGCTTCTTGCCCAGCGCGAAGGAAAGCAGATTGATATACATGAGCATGACATGGGATACCTGCAGCAATGTTATGAGTCGGCAGCTCAGGCGGCGCAAATGTTTTCGTGGCACAGCATAAAATGCACGGAAAATAATCATATTAGAACTATTGAGGATATACATTCCGAGTTATATACGCGTGTGCGAGAGGTTTTATAGAAGGTAAGGGACGTTTAACATGATGCTTGATTTTGAGCCGGTTGATATTTCACACAGAGAGCGAGCAGGGAAATATCTGTGCTGTGAAAACGCCATACATGCGGAGGGGTCATTCAATGCGTTGTATGCATGGGCGAAGTTTTTTAATACACAACTGTGTTTTTATGAAGATTTTCTCTTTATACGTTCAGGCAAAAATGGGAATAATTTTTATCAAATGCCGAGGGGCGAGGGCGACTCTGTCCACGCGATAGAGTTAATATGTAACGACGCAAAAGAGCGTGGCACGAGGCCTACGCTTATTAGTGTTACCGAGTGTATGCGTGAGCGCCTGGAAGATATTATGCCCGGTGCATTTGATTTTTTTGAGGACCGCGACAGCTTCGATTATGTTTATAACGCAAAAGACTTGATTGAACTTGCGGGAAGAACGTTCCATCAGAAGAGAAATAACGTTAATAAGTTTAAAAAGCTTCTTGACGGCAGATATGAATATCATGACTTTACCTCGGCTGATTTAGCGGAGGTATATGAGTTTCAGAAGTACTGGCTTGAAAAAAACATAAACGATGATAACCGTGTCTCTCTTGAAGGCGAAATGACGGTGATAGAGAGAATATTTAAAAATTTTGATGAACTGGGTTATGTTGGAGGACTCATCAGAGTCGATGAAAAGATTGCCGCATACAGTATAGGTTCGCGCTTGTGCAGCAATGCGTTTTTGGTATCGGTAGAAAAAGCGGATATACAGTATCCGGGCATTTATCAGGCGATAAATCAGTTTTTTGCCGCGAGCCATTGCACAGACGTGCGATACATTAACCGTGAGGATGATGCGGGCTCTGAGGGATTGCGTAAAGCAAAGCTTTCGTACCACCCTGAAATTTTGCTTACAAAATACAGAGCGGTTTGGAAAAGGGACTGAACATGGAAAAATACTGCGTAAGACACGGCGAAGAGAACGACTTTGAACAATTACGTGAGCTGTGGGAGATATGCTTTCCGGAGGCTCCTGAATTTAACGTTTTTTTCTTTGAAAGAATGTATAATACCTGTGCGGTAAGGCTCATTTCATGTTCGGGGAAAATTGCCGCAGCGCTGTATGTTTTCCCATACTCGTTTATTAAAAAAGGACAAACCGAGCTTAAAGGATATTATCTTTACGGCGTGGGTACGCACCCTGAAATGCGTGGACGCGGACTTGCAGGAATTCTTTTGAATGAAACGCTCAAAGAAGCGCGTGAGTGCGGCATGGATTTATGTATGCTGGTTCCGCAGAATGAAGGACTTTTCGCATTTTATGAGAAGTTTGGATTTTTACCTGCGTTTGGCATGCAAGAAAAGCTTTATCACGCGAGCGCTAGTGGGGAAAAGAATGTGCGCAAAGCATGTGCGACGGATATAGAAAGTATAAACGCTATATATGAAGCGTGTTTTGGCGATAAGCTTCACGTGAAGAGAACATATGAAGAATGGAAGCTTCTTATTGAAGAGTTTGAGCTCTCGGGTGGCGGTATTTACCTGCTTGAAGAGTGCGGGAAGCCGGTCTCATACGGAACGTATGCCGAGGAGAATGGGAGAGCAACCGTAAGGGAAATTGCCACAGAGGATGATAAATATGTTGATGCCGTGCTCGAAGGTATAGCGAGGGTATCGGATAAAAGCGATATTAATATCTTTATGCCGTGCGGTGAGGTGTGTTACGGAAGCGTGTGCCCGCTCAGTCAGGCGGCAGAAGAGTTTGATTTTAAAGATGCATATATGAATTTAATGCACAGCTGATATGGAAAGGTGAGTATTTAAAAATGGTTTACGTTTTGGTTGCTGACGGATTTGAGGAAACCGAGCTTATTGTGCCTGTGGATATACTCAGGCGCGGAGGGGCGGACGTAAAGCTCGTCGGTGTGCACGGCAGCGAGGCGCGCAGCACGCGCGGAATAACTGTAAAGACGGATATTTGTCTTGATGACTTGATAATATATGAAATGGATATGCTTGTACTCCCCGGCGGTCAGCCCGGAGTAGATAACCTGTGGGCTGATGAGCGCGTCAGATTGCTTGTAAAGCAGGCGGCTGCAGCCGGGAAGATTGTAGGCGCTATTTGTGCCGCACCCATGATTTTGGGAAGGCTTGGTCTTCTGGATGGCAAAAAGGCGGTGTGTTATCCGGGATGTGAAGGCGATTTAAAAGGTGCGCAGATTTCGGAAAAATCCGGTTGTGTATCTGACGGTACGTTTATAACCGCCAAAGGTGCGGGGGCAGCATTCCAATTTGGATTTTCGCTTCTTTCAGCGCTCAAAGGGAAAACAGTTGCCGATGACGTAGCTACGGAAATTCAGTATAAGAAATAGAATTTGCGGGTGGTTTAAATGGATAAAAAGCTGCTGCGTAAAATACATATGGAAGAGCTCGTGCGAATGCAGGAGAGTAGGATGGTTGAGGCAGATTTTAAAATTTGCAAAAACATACTGCAATCAGAAGAGTACAAAAACGCTAAAAAACTGTTTTTATATGTAAGTGTAGGAAAAGAGGTCAGTACACGTAAGCTTATATCGCAGGCACTTGGGGACGGTAAAAAGGTATATATTCCCATATGCTACGGTGGCGGTATTATGCATGCGGCACGGCTTAAAAGCGAAGATGAGTTAGTCGGGGGGCGTTACGGTATTCCAACGGTTTCGGAGGAAAGTGAAAAGGCACTGCCCGATGAGCTTGATTTCATACTCGTACCCGGTGTATGTTTTGACAGGCGAGGAAACCGTTTGGGGCGTGGTGGCGGATATTATGACCGGTACCTTGCAAATGACATTGGAGCGTCTCTTGTAGGCGTGTGTCGCAAAGAGCAGCTTCTTGATTATATGAATGTTGATGAGCACGACAGGAAAGTCAATATAATCATAAGCGATGAAGAGATTGTACGCATAAAATAGACAAAGGCTCCGGAAAATCCGGAGCCCCGTACAAAGGGTATGGACATTTGCGTTAAGGATTAGTTGCAGCAACAGCAGAGAACAACGATGATTACAAGAATCCAAATCCAGTTGCAGTCGTCAAAAATATTGTTAAAGCACACGATATTTCACCTCTCTTTATTGGCTCTGGTTTATACTATGCCAAAGCATGCGAGAGTGTCACAGTGTTGGGATAATAATTTGAAAGGCAGGGGATATACAGTGGCAGGTTACAGAAACGAGAGAACCCAGAAATTTGATGTTCGGCAGACTTCTGCAGGACGCAGGAAATCAAAGAAAAAGAAGATAAATAAAAACGCGCTGATGATGTACTGGGCGTTTGTTCTCGGGGTATCAATGCTTCTTTCGGCGTTTATTATAGTTGCCGCCAATGAGGTGTTTGCATTTAAAAAGCCGGACTATACTGCGGTTGTAGAAATACCCGAAAATGCGGGCACGTATCAGGTCGCACGCATATTGAAAAAGGCGGATATTATAAATCATCCGATGCTCTTTAGCTTTTTTGTCGGGCTTACAACCGATGATGTAAAGTTTATCGCCGGAAAACACGAGCCGAATGCGGCGCTTGATTACAGAGCACTTCTGCGTACGTTAACGCGCAAGTCAACATATAAGGAGACTGTGCGTGTAACAATACCTGAGGGATATAACATTAAGCAAATAGTCGACCTTATGGTGGAAAATGGTGTTTGCGAAAAACAAGCGATTGAGGATGTACTCAAGGGGCATGACTTTGAAGAGACGATTCTTGAGAATTTAAAGACAGGCGAGCTAAATCGTCTTGAGGGCTACTTATTCCCGGATACCTATGAGTTTTATGTGGGCGATGACCCGGTACGCGTAGTAAATAAGCTTATCTCAAACTTTAAAAATAAATTCACCAACGCTATGGTATCCAGAGCGGGTGAGCTCAACATGACGGTTCATGAAGTCATCACGCTTGCCTCAATTATAGAGAAGGAAGCTACAGCGGCTGACCGCGAAAAAATTTCGTCTGTGTTCCATAACAGACTTGATAGCAAAAGCTATCCGTACCTTGAATCGTGCGCTACGGTTCAGTATGCGCTGGGCACTAATAAGAAGGTGCTGACGATAGAGGATACTAAGGTTAAAAGTCCGTATAACACGTATGAGAACAAGGGATTGCCGCCGGGACCGATAGCAAGTCCGGGAATAGAGGCTATTGAGGCGGCGTTGTATCCGGCGGACACGGATTACCTGTTCTTTGCTCTGCAGGAAAACGGAACGCACAAATTCTCGAAAACATACGCAGAGCACCAAAAAGTGCCCAATTTAAATCCGTAATTAAGATATGATAAAAGGCGGGAAAGTTATGAAGAGACCGGAGCTTTTGTCACCGGCAGGGGATAGAGAAAAGCTTGAAACCGCGCTTGCATACGGCGCAGACGCGGTATACCTGGCAGGCGAGGAATTTGGAATGCGCTGTGCATCTGAAAACTTTTCGGAGGATAGCATCGCAGACGCGATAGCGTATGCCCATAAACGAGGGGCGGCGGTATATGTTACTTTAAATACAATGCCGCGCAACGATGAAGTTGCGCGGCTACCCGCATTTCTTGAGGTGCTTGAGAGTGCAGGTGCAGATGCGGTCATTGTCGCAGATATAGGTGTTATGACGGCGGTTAAAAAATACGCGCCGAATGTTAAAATTCATATAAGCACTCAGGCAAGCATTGTAAATTATCAAAGTGCGAATGCGTGGCATGAGCTGGGCGCAGACCGTATAGTTTTAGCGCGTGAACTCAGTCTTGACGAAATTCGCGAGATACGTGCAAAAACTCCTGCCAAGCTTGAGATAGAGACGTTTGTGCACGGAGCAATGTGTATGTCCTACTCCGGGCGGTGTATGCTCTCAACATATATGACCGGGCGTGACTCTAACCGGGGACGCTGTGCTCAACCTTGCCGGTGGAAATATGCGGTTGTAGAAGAAAAACGTCCGGGCGAGTATTATGAAATTTGCGAGGATGGAAAAGGTACGTACATATTCAACTCAAAGGATATGTGCATGATTGAGCATATCCCTGAGCTTATTGATGCGGGGATTGACAGCTTTAAGATAGAAGGCCGCGTCAAATCTGCATTTTACAATGCGACGATAACAAATGCCTACAGAATGGCGATTGACTCATATCTGGAATGTCCGGAAAAATGGAATCCCAAGGGTCCGTGGTCAGAGGAGGTTCACAAGGTAAGCCATCGCGAATACTTTACCGGTTTTTATTTTAGAGAAACACCCAGCGAGTATCACAGGGACTCGATGTATATTCGTGACTGGGATGTTGCAGCGGTTGTTTTGGATTGTGATGTCGATGGAAAAGCGCGCATAAGCGTGCGAAATCGCTTTTTTAGCGGGGATGATTTGGAACTTCTTGAGCCCAAAAAGGAAACATGCGCGTTTAAAGCCGAGCTTTTTGATTTGGACGGTGAGCCGCTTGAGGTTGCGCGCCATGCCAAGATGGAAGCGCATATAACCTTGCCGCGCCAAGCAGTAGCGGGCGCAATGCTCAGAGTAAGACGTGGCGAGGAATGAACAGAGTAATTAAACACTGCGTCACAGCGGCGCAGGATGGCTCTTTTTTGCGCGATTTGCTAAGACGTGAGATTTCTATATCCGCAAAGCTACTTGCGAGGATAAAACGCACTGCGGGCGGAATAACATTGAACGGAGAATCTGTACATGTCAATGTGCGGGTAAAACAAGGGGATATTATCAAAGTTGTAATTGAAAACAATGAAAGCGCATGTGCAAATCTTATCCCTGTGCCCGGAAAGCTTGATATTTACTATGAGGATGAAGATGTCCTTGTAATAAATAAACCGGCTGGGATACCGGTTCAACCCGCCATAGGTGCACCTGAAGGTGCGTTGGGGAATATAGTTGTCTGGCACTATGCTCAAAAAGGCGAAAATGTGATTTTCAGACCTGTTAACAGACTTGATAGCGGTACATCCGGTCTTATGGCTGTGGCAAAGAACAGCCATGTGCATACCGCACTCATAAAGACGCTGCATACTGGGCAGTTTAAGCGTAAGTACCGCGCGATAGTACACGGTAGATTTAGCCGAGAGTGCGGTAGTGTAGAAGCTCCTATTTGCAGAGTGGAAGGCTCGGTGCTTAAAAGGATGGTTCATCCGGATGGGAAGTGGGCTAAAACGAATTATCGCGTTCTCGAAGAAATCGGGGATTGCAGCCTTATTGAGCTTGAACTTATGAGTGGGAGAACTCATCAGATCCGCGTGCATATGTCACATATAGGTCATCCGCTTGTCGGCGATTTTTTGTACGGAATAGAAGAGGTGGAAGTAATAGGAAGATTTGCGCTTCACTCTGCAGAAATGAGGTTTACTCATCCTATTTCGAGCGTAGAGATTATCTTAAAATCCGATTTACCCGAGGATATGTGTGATGCAATGAGAAAAATCAGCAGTATCTGAAATAAAAACAAAAAAACTTATAAAAAGTCTGAAATAACTCTTGACAATCAGCTCGGAAATCTCTATAATATAACAAGTGTTGAGACAACGGGTTGTGGCTCAGTTTGGTAGAGCGCTGCGTTCGGGACGCAGAGGCCGCAGGTTCAAATCCTGTCAACCCGACCAAAATAAAGGAATCTCGAAAACCGAGGTTCCTTTGTTTTTTGTTTAGATTGGGAGGATTTGAACCTTAAGAAGGCATGCGGAGAAAAGCAAAATACTCCGGTGGAGTGTTTTGCCGACGCATGGTGCGAAGACGGGTACTGAGCGGTTAAACCGCTCGGTCGTCAAGCAAATAAGACGCGAAGCGGCTGTATCCTGTCAACCCGACCAAAATAAAGGAATCTCGTAAAACGAGGTTCCTTTGTTTTTTGTTTAGATTGGGAGGATTTGAACCTTAAACAATAGGGAAAAAGAGAAACTCTCGTGAGAGTTTCTCTTTTTCGTTTAGTCTTTGTTTTTTTCTTCATCTTCGGTTTGGACAGTGCGGATTACTTTTGCGAAAGCGACACGATGGGAATCGGTTTGCGTTACAATTATATTTAAATTCTCGTAAGTGAAGCGGTCACCTTTTACAGGTATTTTATCCAATTGCTCCATAATCCAACCACCGAGAGATACGCTATCTGCGTCTTCGTCGTCAATGTCAAAAAACTGGCAGAAGTCATTGAAATTTACTGTGCAGTCAACCAAGAATACGTTTTCGGATAATTCGCGGAAGGTAACTGTTACTTCATCGTGTTCATCCCATATTTCACCGACCAACTCTTCGAGTATATCTTCCATTGTGACAATACCTAAAGTGCCGCCGTATTCGTCAATGACGATTGCTATATGAGACTTGCGAGTTTGCAGAAGCTTGAGTAAGTCATCTATCTTCTCCGACTTATGTATAAACAGCGGAGGAGTGATGATGTCAGTCACTTCTTTTTCGGTTACACCTGAGCCGATATAAAAATCCTTCTGATGGATTATGCCAACGATATTGTCGATGTTTTCCTTGTATACCAACAAGCGTGAAAATCTTGACTCATTGAAAACGCGTGCTATTTCCTCCTTGGGTGCTTCAATAGGAACTGCTTCCAAATCTACACGGTGGGTTAAAATATCCTCGGCTTCCAAATCGCCAAACTCTATTGCGTTGCGTAAAAGGACACCTTCATCAGTGTCAATGCTTCCTTCTTGCTCAACCTCGTCTACCAGAAGAAGTAACTCTTCCTGAGACATTTTTGAGTCTTCCTCTACGTTAAAAAGCTTAGATATAAGCTTTTTCCACATAGAGAATAGGAAATTGATGGGGGTAAGTACCCAAATGAGCAGACGGATAAACGGAGCAGAAAACATTGCAAATTTTTCAGGGAAATCCTTTGCTATGCTCTTTGGTGTTATCTCGCCGAAAATGAGGACTGCTATAGTTACTACAACCGTGGATACCGTAGCTCCGATATCGCCATATAAGTGGACAAAAAGAACCGTGCCTATAGAGGCGACTGCAATGTTTACAATGTTATTCCCTACCAAGATTGTGGAAATCAGGCGGTCATATTGCTCGGAAAGAGCCAGTGCGAGTTCTGCCTTTCGGTTCCCTTTCTCCGACAGAGCTTTTAAGCGTGTCTTGTTAAGCGAGGAAAAAGCAGTTTCGGTTGCTGAAAAATACCCTGAGAATAGTATGCATAATGCCATAGATATAATATAGGGTAATATGTCACTTGCGGTCATTGTTTTTTATTCTCTCCTTAAAATTAGTTGTTAAAATAGGTTTAGTTTTAAAAATCAGAGCCGAAAATAGATTTGCCGATGCATTGAAACGCAAAAAGGCATATCCACGAGGTGTTCTGACCGCGTGGATACGCCAGTATATACATATCTGCAACTGTAATGGTTTCCAGTTTCGTCGTCGCTACTGTCCATTTAAAATACTGTCTCCTAAAATACAAGTTTTTATTATTGTACCAAAAAGGAATTAAACTGTCAACACATGAGAGGGATTTTCTCTGCGATTAAATCAGGGTGTATAAGGATTGTGCGCGATTTTTTGAAAATGTAGATTGAAGTTTTAAAAGAAAAAATAAAAAAATTTAAATTTAGGGTTGATTTTAAAATAAAGATGTGGTATCATAATAAAGCTGTCAACAAAACAGCGTGAAAAATGCGCTCGTAGCTCAGCTGGATAGAGTGACTGGCTACGAACCAGTAGGTCAGGGGTTCGAGTCCCTTCGGGCGCGCCAGAAAAAGCATCGACTATAGTCGGTGCTGTTTTGTTTTGTTTTGTAAATGTCAGGAAAGGGACTCGAACCCTGAGAGGGCACGAACCGTGAAGCAAAACAGTCCGGTGGACTGTTTTGTAGGTGAGTGGTGCGCAGACGGGTACTGAAAGGCAAAGCCTTTCGGTCGTCAAGCAGTGCGGTTGCAAAGCAATCGTTGTCCCTTCGGGCGCGCCACAAAAAAGCATCGACGATAGTCGGTGCTTTTTTTGTTTTGTTTTGAAAAAACAAAAGTATTAAATATACAATAATTGACGAAAACTTAAAATATTGATATACTTATAACAATAAAAAAACAGGAGTGAAGTAATATGTCCAAAAGTGTAAATGATATTATCGCGCTTATTAAAGAAAAAGATATTAAGATGGTTGACTTTAAAATGGTTGACATCAACGGTCAGTACCGTCACGTCACAATTCCTGCAAAGAACTTTTCAGAGGATACTATGAAAAGCGGTATCGGTTTTGATGCATCAAACTACGGTTACGCGGTTGTTGAAAAAAGTGACATGGTATTTATCCCTGACCCGGACACTGCCATGATAGATCCGTTTTGTGATGTTCCCACGATTTCGATGACGGGTAATGCAATGATTATAGATAATCCTGAAAATCGACCGCTTGCCCAGTACCCGAGAAACATTGTTCTGGCTGCAGAACAGTATATGAAGGATAGCGGGATAGCAGACACCATGCTTATTCTGCCGGAGTTTGAGTTTTATCTCTTTGACCAGGTTGCATGGGATGTTCAGCCTAACAGCATCGGCATGACGCTTGATGCAAATCAGTCGTACTGGAACAGCGCGTCTGACGGAATGGGATGTGTGGTTCCCAAACAGAAAAATTACCATATTGCAAAGCCGTTTGACCCGACGTATGAATGCCGCAGTGAAATGTGCATGCTTATGGAAGAGGCGGGAATACCGATAAAGTATCATCATCCTGAGGTGGGTGCTTCCGGTCAGTTTGAAATCGAGCCAAACCTGGGTCAGATGTCCAAGATGGCGGACGCATCAATGATGATTAAGTATATAATACGCAATACCGCGCTTAAGTACGGAAAGACCGCGACGCTCATGCCCAAACCTGTGTACGGCGAGGCAGGCAACGGTATGCACGTGCATATTCTGCTTATGAAAGACGGTCAACCTGTATTCTCCGATGACAACGGATATTCAAACTTAAGTGAGACTGCACATTATTTCATGGGCGGACTGTTAAAGCATATTGCATCTCTTTGTGCTATAACAAACCCTAGTACAAACTCATTTAAGCGACTGGTTCCAGGCTTCGAGGCTCCGGTAACTGTCGGATATGCAACATCAAACCGCAGCGCGGTTATAAGAATTCCGGCATACGCAAAGAGCCCGAATATGCGTCGCTTTGAGATTCGGAATCCCGATGCAACATGTAACCCATATTTCTGCTATGCTGCAATACTCATGGCAGGGCTTGACGGAATTAAGAATAAAATTGATCCTCATGCAAACGGCTGGGGTCCGTATGACGTAAATCTTTACAATCTGCCGGAAGAGGAAAAGGCGAAATTGAAGAGCCTGCCCACTTCACTTGAAGCGGCTCTTGATGCTCTTGAGGCGGATAATGATTACCTGACCGCCGGAGGAGTATTCCCGAAAGAGCTTATAGAAAACTTCATTAAAACAAAGCGTGAGGAATGCCGTCAGCTTGCCGCAATTCCGCACCCCGCAGAATTCGATAAATATTATAATATGTAAGATAAAAAGGCTGTTGCAAACACAGGGTTGCAACAGCCTTTTTTAATAATTAACTACGCCCATTATTCCAAGTATAAATATAAGTGTTATTGTAATCGGTGCGATGTAGCGAACCATAGTTGTCCACGCTCTATGGAGGGGGAAAGTAAAGCGCCTGTTTTGAGATATTTCATCCACCGCATGATGCGCACCCCATATCCAGCCTGCAAAAAGGCAAAAGCCCAGGCTGCCCAAAGGAATGAGGAGATTATCGGTTATAAGCTCGAGCATATGACCTAACGGCGGGAATACTATTCCGTCACGCACGGTATACCATATTCCCTTTAATGGCAGCGCGCCTTGGGAAAGAGAATATAATATACTGATAGGCAGCATGCCGAGGCATGAGTAAAGCACGGATTTCGACCGCGAAAGCTTTTTTTCCTCACTAAGATATGCAACCGTGCCCTCCAAAAGCGCAATTGAACTTGTAAGGGCAGCAAAGCTTAAGAGAAGATAGAATAAGAGACCGTAGAACGTGCCGCCGGACATTTGTGAAAATACCTGCGGTAAGGCTACAAAGGCAAATACACCACCGGTACTAAGCTCAGTACCGGTTGAAAAAACTGCGGGGATTATGGTGAAGGCGGCGATTAATGCGATAAATGTATCAAACACACATACGATTATTGAGCTGGTACTTAAGTTTTCATCTTTGCTCAAATATGAACCATATGTGCAAGTGGTGCCCAGACCGATGGATAGGGAGAAAAGAGCTTGCCCGAGAGCGGAGAGAAAATCCGAAGAAGTCAGGGAAGAAAAGTCGACGTTAACAAGGAATTTAACACCTTCGACTGCTCCGGGCATTCCGAGTGAATGTACCATTATTACGATGAGAAGCACTATAAGAGCAGGCATGAGGATTTTGTTTGCCCGCTCGATGCCACCGGATATTCCGCGTAGTACAATGAAACCGGTGATGGCAAGGAACAAAACTCCCCACAAAATGGGTTCCCATATGCCTGATATGAAGCTATTGAAATATACCGAATAGTCTTTGGAAAAGTTTGCGCCGAAGAGATATAAAAATGTGTATTTAAGAACCTGACCGCCAATGATGCTATAATATGCAAGCACAATGAAACCGCATACAATTCCCAAGTAACCGACGAAGGTCCATTTTCGGTTTAGCTTGCGGAATGCACCTATTGTGTTTAGCTGTGTTGAGCGCCCGACGGTTAATTCTGCGAGCATTACGGATATGCCTATTGTGAATACTATGGCTGTGTATATAAGTATATAGGCTCCGCCACCCGCAGCGCCTACTTTCCCGGGGAATTTCCATATATTACCCAAGCCGATTGCGCTTCCTGCGGCAGCAAAAATAAATCCTATTTTGGATGACCATTGCCCGCGTTTTTCCTTTTCCACCCGCATATTTCCTCCTTTTGTCTATCTTTGAGCATTGCTTAAAGTGTAGTATACCCGAAAATGTTAGGATATTTTCAATAAAACGTAAAAATAATATGAATAATTGAGTTTGAGTCTTGACGCTTAAAAGCTTATTTTATATAGTACTTATCAAATACATATATCAGGGGTTGTGTGAAACTATGAACAAAACGAAGAAAAATCGAGGTCTTGCAGCGGTTTACTTTATTCTACGTGCCTTTGTGATAGTGGTAATGGTGCGTCAGGCGTGGATAGGAAATTATACAAACGTGATGCTTTGTGCACTTACACTTACTCTTTTTATGATACCGTCTTTTGTGGAAAAACGCATTAAAATTGATATACCCGATACACTTGAGGTAATTATACTTCTTTTTATATTCTCTGCGGAAATACTCGGCGAAATCAGAGAGTATTATATAACTTTCGAGTATTGGGATATAATGCTTCATACGATAAATGGTTTCCTTATGGGGGCTATAGGATTTTCGCTTATTGATATTTTAAACCGCAATAAAAAATTTACCATTGAGATGTCGCCGCTTTTTGTGGCGATGGTCGCGTTTTGCTTTTCCATGACAATAGGGGTGATGTGGGAGTTTTATGAATATAGCATGGATAAATTCTTTATGACGGATATGCAAAAGGACACCTATGTTTCACAGGTGTCCTCAGTCGAGCTTAATGAAAACGGTAAAAATTCTCCAAAGGTAGTGGATATTAAAAACGTAAGAATAAATGGTGAAGAATGGCAGGGGTATTTAGATATAGGCCTTACAGATACCATGCAAGACTTGTTTGTAAATTTTATAGGCGCGGCAGTTTTCTCAATTATCGGTTATTTTTATATAAAAAGGCGCGCCAATATAGGAGTCATACGAAGACTTACACTCGTGTACAAAAAGGATTAATTTTATTCTTTTATCCTCTTCCTCTTTATGCTTAAGAAAATTCCGTTTAAAACAGGAACTGCCGCGCAGTAAGCGCAAATTATTCCAAGTTCATTTAAACTCAGAGGAACTGTGAAGAAAATTTTTGCAAAAAACGGAGAATATATTCCCATGAATATCGCGGCAACGGATACTATAACCGATAAAAGAAGCGGGATGTTGTTAAACCAGTTTATTGATAAAAGTCCGCGTACTTCGCTTTTACATTCAAAAACATGTATAAGCTGAGTCATAACAAGTGTAAGGAGTGCAGCGGTGCGTCCGGTATCTATATTCCCGCTTCGATGATAGAGGGTGAAGAAAGCACCCAATGTAGTAAGTCCTATAAGGATACCGCGGGTTATTATTGTCGAGGCGAGACCTCTTGAAAAAACCGATTCATCGGCATCGCGCGGTTTTAGCTCCATTATATCTTCTTCTGCAGGCTCAAGCCCAAGAGAAATTGCGGGAAGACTGTCGGTTATTAAATTTATAAGCAGTATCTGTATCGGAATTAAAGGTACCGGGAGTCCGATAAGCATGGCGAGGAACATAGTCACAACCTCGCCGATATTGCATGAAAGCAGATAACGAATGAATTTGCGTATGTTTGAGTAAATAACGCGCCCTTCCTCAACTGCGCATACGAGGGTTGCAAAGTTATCATCCAAAAGGATTACGGATGCAGCTTCCTTTGTCACGTCAGTCCCTGTAACACCCATGGACACTCCGATATCCGCCTCTTTTACGGCGGGAGCATCGTTTACTCCGTCACCGGTCATTGCGACAATATCGCCACGCGATTTAAACGCTTGCACTATGCGTAGTTTATGTGCCGGAGTGACTCTTGCAAATACCGAAACGTAGGGAAGTTCGCGGCTTAGAGTCTCATCACTCATCGCATCGAGCTCAGCGCCGGTTATTATGCGGTCGCCGTCATTATAAATGCGTAGCTTGCCGGCGATTGCCTGTGCAGTAACTGCGTGGTCGCCGGTAATCATTATCGGGCGTATACCTGCGCGTTTACATTTTTTAACCGCGTCATACGCTTCACGGCGAGGCGGGTCGAGAAGTCCGGCAAGACCTGCAAAGATGAGGTTTTCTTCATTTGCGTCTTCAGCACCTGAAGCCGTGCGATAAGCAAAGGCGAGAACGCGAAGAGCGTTTGAAGCCATGCGATTGTTTTGGGATAAAATCATGTGCCGAGTTCGTGTATCCATCAGTTTTACACCCGAAGGAGTTAAAACATGCGTACAGCGGCCTAGCAGTAAATCGGGCGCACCCTTTGTCATCATCTCAAATTTGCCTGAGGATTCGGCTATAACGCTCATGCGTTTGCGAGTCGAGTCAAATGGGATTTCACGGCATACTGACATACCAAGTTTTTCTCTTGTGATTTTTCCTTTTAGAGCAGCTATTAAAAGGGCAGCTTCTGTGGGTTCACCGGTCACATCTGCATAGGATTTTGAGTTTTTTATAAGCTTGCCGAAGCCACGGCTTCGGGAGGGTGAGGCGGTTGCGTTGTTACACACTGTTGCAATGGTTAAAAGCTTTTCAAGCTGAGGTGTTTCATTTGTTCTGACCGGAACTTTGCCGCAGGTAAAGGTGCCTTCCGTTTCAAGACCGGTTCCTAAAACATTGATTTCTCGGTTGGGAATATAAATTTGAGTCACGGTCATTCGGTTCTCGGTTAGGGTTCCGGTTTTATCTGAGCAAATGATGTTTGCGCATCCGAGCGTTTCTACCGCGTGCAATCGCCGGATTAATGCCTTTCTTTTTACCATGCGTTTTACGGATAAGGCGAGAGCTATCGTGACGATTGCGGGTAGTCCCTCCGGGACTGCGGCGACGGAAAGTGAAATACCGGTAAGGAGCATATCAAAAACCGGCTCGCCGCGCAGAATTCCGGTAAGTGCGACTATGGCACAGATGAAAAGACAGCCAATACCTATGTATTTACTAAGCTGTGCCAGACGGTTTTGCAAAGGTGTGGGTTGAGTATGTATACTTCCAAGCATTCCCGCAATTTTTCCCATTTCGGTCAAGTCACCTGTTTGGCGAACGCGCAGTAGACCTTTACCGCGGGTGACTAAGGTTCCCATGTACACCTTGCTTTTTTCTGAGGAGTCGCTTTCGCTTTTTGCAGCGGTCTTTTCGACCCCGCAGGATTCGCCACTCAACATAGATTCATCGCATGTAAGCTCATTTGATGTGATAAGTATTCCGTCAGCGGGGATACGGTCACCTGCGCGGAGTGAAACCAAATCGCCGGGAACAATAAGGTTTGCCCGGATTTTGATTTCATGTCCATCGCGTATTACCGATGCCGTGGGTGCGGCAAGTTCACCGAGCTTTTCCAAGGTTTTTTCGGTTTTAAATTCCTGGATAAAGCCCATAAGAGCGTTTATGAAAATAATCGCACTTATCGTCATCGCCTCGGTAATTTCTCCCATAAAAAGCGAGAGAAGAGTTGCGGCGAGCAATATCATAATAAGCGCATCCCGAAACTGGCTTGCAAGTATTTTAAATGCTCCGTTTGACTTGCGCTTGCTTATTGAGTTCTCACCATAGCGGGTGAGAAGTTCATTGGCTGCGCGTGTACTTAAACCTTGGTATTCTGCCATTTCATAATACCTTCCTTTCAGCGGTTGTCCTTAATACTTATGATAAAAAAGAAGAGTATATGACGTGCCGCCCGAAGCTGAACGGCGGAATGAAAAAAATTTTATTTTTCTTAAAATAACTCTTGTGTTTTTAAAAAATGTGTGATAGAATATTAAAGCTGATTATCATTTGCGGATATGGCGGAATCGGCAGACGCGCTAGATTCAGGTTCTAGTCGGGGCAACTCGGTGGAGGTTCAAGTCCTCTTATCCGCACCAAAAGCTACCCATTGAGGGTAGCTTTTATTTTTTTTCTTTAAAAGAGGACTTGAATCTTAAGAAGGCAACGAGCGTACAAAAAACGATTCATAATCGTTTTTAGCGAAGTTGGTGCGCAGACGGGTACTGAAAGGCGCTGCCTTTAGGTCGTCAAGCAAGTAAGACGCGAAGCGACTGTGTCCTCTTATTCGCACCAAAAACGATAAGGTTCTAAAAGAATCTTGTCTTTTTTTACTTTTTATACACATTTCATTTGATGTTTTGGGTTGTATAAAGGCGGAAAATGCGTTATACTATAAATATGTATGCCGCAGTTTTCTGCGGCACGGAAGGGATTAGTCAAGCATGTTCTGAAAGTTGTCAATTAAGCTGCCTACGGCTTTAATAGCTTTTCCGGCGCTGCTTTTCATAGCGCGCTTTTTGCAGGATTTAGGCATTAAAGTTGCGGTGGCAGCAGCTCCGACAACAAGACCGGCAGCCATTCCTTTTACGAAGTTATTCATTCTAAAACCTCTTTTCAAAATCTGTCATTTGATCGTCAGATATAGTATTTCACGCATGATTGGTATTATTGCAAGGTAGTTTGTGGGAATAGGAGAAATGTTATGAAAAAATTTTTATGCGTTACTGTGATTGCATGCATTTTAGCACTTCTTTGCTCGTGTTCAGGGGATGAGGTTCCGGTGTATGACCCAACTGCAGTTGCACCCGAAACACGCGAGGAGTTGTATTCATACTATGACCAGATAAAGCGCAACATGACGCGCGAGCAGATAGAGGACTTGTTTGGAAAAGGTGAAATCAAGTACGATGAGGACGGTATAGAGATGTACCGCAGCTACCGCAACGAGAAGAAGAGTGCTGGCGTAAATATCATATACAAGCCAAATGATACGGTTTACGGCAAAATTCTTTATTACAACAAAGCCGCGGACCTTGTACCGTTTTCAAATGAGTATACGGAAGATAGAATTCCTGAAATTAAGGAAGGTCAGCTTCTTGCAAAGGCAGAAGAGGTGTTTGGAAAGCCTTTGGAAATCGCGTGTACTTACAGTGATGAAACCGTCGGGCAGACATCTCGGATTCATTCTTGGTTTAATGCAGACGGCACCAATTTTCAAGTGCACACGACCGATAATATTATAACCTCGCGCGTACTCAATAAGCCTGAGAGGTAAGATTTGTAAAATACAGAAAAATAATATATTAAAAATTTTCGGGGTGGGTAATTATGCTTACGGTAAATAATACGAGTGTTATGAATTTTGAAAATGCACTGCGCGGAGCGCGAAATCCGATGTGCAGCTGGAACCGTATGGACAGTAGCTATGATGCGGATGGGAATTTCTGTATAGGTGATGCGGATTTGGATTTGGCATCACGGCTTTGCCGAGCGGGAAGTGACCACAGAAAATTCCTGCGTCAGATATTTGTATCTGTGGATATAACCGCGCCGCTGTATTGGTGGAAAGAGTTTGATACATATAAGGTAGGCACAGTTGCAAACTCGACGAGTACCATGCATAAAATCCACAGCCAGCCGTTTTCGATAGAGCAGTTTAGCTGCGATAAGATGACCCCTCAAACATATGCTTTTATGGAAAGTGTAATAGATAAACTGGAAGAAATCCGTCTTAGATATTTGGAGAATAAAGATAAGAAGGATTGGTATGATTTAATTCAGCTCTTGCCGTCGAGTTATCATCAAATGCGAACGGTTACTTTAAATTATGAAATCCTCATCAATATCTATAATGCGCGCAAGGAGCATAAGCTAACGGAATGGCACGTATTTTGTGATTGGATAAAGAGCTTGCCTTATGCGGATAAGCTTATAACTTTCTAAACCTGCAGGGGAAAGAAAATGCAGTGGGGAGGAGTTGCGCGAGAGGGCATCTCCTCTTTTTACATGTGTGGGATTAAGGGATATGAGCAGAGTGGAGATAGGGAAATTATTCCTGTGCGTGATTTCCATTATAAGCTTGATGGGGTGTAAGGAAGAAAATTACAGCATTTCCATAAAACATGAAGAAATCTATATGGATGTTAACAGTGTGTGCAATTTACCTGCAATAGTATCTCCGAGCGATGCGGAGGTTACATACCACAGCTCGGATGAAAGTATAGCTTGGTACAGCAACGATTTACTCATTTCAGGAAAACCCGGAAAATGTGTAGTATACGTGACAGCCGGAGATTCGGCAAGTGAATTGGTTACCGTGCACGTGCATGATTTTTTAAAAGAAGCAGGCGAGCTTCGTGAAAGGATAGAAAAGCTGTACACAGAAGGGCGAATGAGCGAATTTATCGCCAAGGAACTTAGCTTAAGATATAACACATTTCCGGATTATGCAAAGTCCGTGGTTGATAATTTTTATATAGTAAGCATGTATAGGGATTACAGCGACGAAAAGCAGGTGTATATCACACAGTCCGGCAAGAAATACCACGAGGTAGGATGTGGTAAGCTTAAGGGCCATGTGCGCGCGATACCATATAATCTTGCCCTAATTGAGGGTATGACGGCGTGTACGCAGTGCAACTGAGTTATAAGGATAAAATAACCACGAAAAATAAGGGAACTTTATGGGCATGTACTATGTCATAATTATAGAGATATTAAAAAGAGACCTCCGGAGGATAAAGAGATGAATTTTTTTAGGAAAGTGACCGCGTTGGTGTTTGTTGCGGTGCTTGCAGTACAGATGTTTTCTGCAATGCCAGCAGCTAAAGCCGCACAAGCTGATATGCGCGCTGTGTGGGTATCAACCATATACGGTTTGGATTACCCGAATAAAGCCACAACAAATCCGCAGGAGCTGATGGAGCAGGCGGATGTGATAATTGCAAACACTAAGGCTATGGGGATGAATGCGATAATTCTTCAGGTAAGACCATCTGCGGATGCTCTTTATAAGTCGGATTTATTTCCTTGGAGCAAGTATTTAACCGGAAGTCAGAACATTGCACCGGAGGATGGATTTGACCCGCTTGAGTACTGGGTGGCAAAAGCGCACGAAAATGGGCTTGAGCTTCATGCGTGGGTAAATCCGTTTCGCATTGCAGTAAGTGAGGATGAGTATAATTCGCTTTCGGATAAAAATCCAGCGCGTATTAATCCGCAGTGGGTTGTAGAGCACGGCGGGCAATATTACTTTAATCCGGGGATAGAAGAAGTGCGCGAGCTAATTGTAACCGGAGTAGAAGAAATTATTGCTAATTACCCTGTAGACGGAATTCATCTTGATGACTATTTTTATCCTGCATCCTCTTTTGCCGATGAGGATACATACGCAGAATACGGCAGTGGGTTTAAAGAGATTGGCGATTGGCGGCGCGATAATATAAATAAGTTGGTCTCATCACTCAGCGAGGTGGCGGACAGAAAGGACCGTGAGGTAAAGTTCGGAATAAGCGTAGCCGGAATATGGGCTAATGCGAAGAATATGGATGGCGGTTCCGACACCGGCGGAAATCAAAGCTATTTTTCAAGCTATGCAGATTCGCGTGAGTGGGTAAAGAGAGAGTGGGTGGATTATATTTGCCCGCAGATATACTGGTATATAGGGCATAGCCTGGCAGATTACCAAACACTCGTTAATTGGTGGGCGGATACCGTCAAAGACAGCGATGTTTCACTCTACATCGGAATGGCAGATTATCAGGCGGGGAATGCCGATACTACAAGCCCTTGGCACGGAATAAAGGAGATAAAACGGCAGACTGAGCTCAACCGCAGTATTCCGGAGATAACCGGAGAAGTGCATTTCAGATACAAGTTCTTAGCTGAGAACGAGGATTTGTATTTGTTCTACCGTCAGTTATACGGCGGTGAAGGATACAGTGCATATCAGGAAAAGAAGCTTATAACACATCCGGCATATATGCAAGGCTCGAAAAATAAGTTTAAGCCGGACGGAAAGCTTACGCGTGCAGAAGCTGCTATTCTTTTTGCAAGGCTTATGACTGATGAGGACGGAAAAGCAATTTTTGATGAGAATTCAAACTATAAGACCTCGTTTAAGGACGTTTCCAAAAATGCGTGGTATGCCAATGCAGTAGGCTTTATGGAAAAGCATAAGGTGATATCAGGATATTCAGACGGAACATATCTTCCGGATAAAACCATAACACGCGCTGAATTTACAGCACTTGTCGCGCGTTTTGAAGGTGATGAGAAGGAGATTACAAGCACAGATTTTCAGGATGTATCGGATGCGCACTGGGCAGCTGGGTATATAGCAAGTTCGGTAAAGAAAGGGTATATTTCAGGATATGGTGACGGAAGCTTTAAACCGGAAAATCAGATAACGCGTGCGGAGACGGTTAAAATAGTAAATCGCATGCTTGGAAGAGCACCGGATAAAGGATATATCGACAGCGCGCCCGGCGTAAATTCCTTTACTGATATTACACCTAAGCACTGGGCATATTACGAGGTTATGGAAGCGACATATGAGCATAAATGCGCGGTGGAAGCCGGAGTAGAGGAGTGGGACGACAGCGACGGAAAGCCGATGATACCTTATATCTCCGATACCTTTAAATTTGTATTGCCTGACCTTATTACCACAGACCCGCTTGTGCCTTTGGATTTGAGTAAAATTGAGGGCCTTGCACTCCATCACATGGCGCACCCGACTGCGGACTTTAAAACCGTGGAAAAATGGCACTTGAACCAAGGGTGGAGAGCGTTTGGATATAATTTCTGGATTGATTTTAAAGGGAATGTCTATGTAGGTCGCGGATGGAATGTGGGCGCAGGTGTAGCAAACCGCAACAGTACCCTGATTAGCATTGGATTCCAAGGTGATTAT
Source organism: Eubacteriales bacterium (assembly GCA_045652405.1). GTDB lineage: Bacteria > Bacillota > Clostridia > Oscillospirales > JAAYXM01 > JAZRUF01. Next base: position 51,997 of record JAZRUF010000107.1, read on the forward strand.
GAAGATACTAATAAAAAAATGCCGACTGCGCAGTACAAGGCGGGCGTTGAGCTTATAAAGTGGATAGCTGAGCGTGTTCCGAGTGTTAAAGAGGTGGGTGGGCATTGCGATTATAATGCCACACTGTGCCCAGGCAAGTATTTTCCGCTAAAAAAGATGCGGATTGAGGCGGGATTTTAAGCGTTTGTAAATGGAGTAACCGTGAGGACAATTTACCGTCCTCACGGTTGAAAAAATTTTTTGAGTTTTTTTGATTTCAGTATTGACAAATACGATAAAAACAGATATAATAGTCCTGCTGCTGTAAAAATGGCGGCGATGCGCGAGTGTGCTGGAACTGGCAGACAGGCACGTTTGAGGGGCGTGTGCTTATGGCGTACGGGTTCAAGTCCCGTCACTCGCACCAAATAAAAAAAGAACACCTATGGGTGTTCTTTTTTTATTTTATGATATCAGAAGGGACTTGAAGCCTAAGAGGGTTTTTGCGTAAAACAAAACAGTCCGGTGGACTGTTTTGTAGCAAAAAGGTGCGAAGACGGGTACTGCAAAGCGGTCGTCGAGCAAATAGTATGCGAAGCATACGTGTCCCGTCACTCGCACCAAATAAAAAAAGAACACCTATGGGTGTTCTTTTTTTAGCTTATGTGGCAGAATTTTGACATAAAAAGGCGATGCAATTTAAATAGTTGCACCGCCTTTTCGCTTTATGCGAGGAAACATCAGATATTGGCTATCGAGGTGTATATTCCTTTTTTACCGTCATCCAATAGGCTTTCTTTTGTAAAGATAACAGGGGGCACTAAAATCTTATCCGCGAGGTTTTTGCCGGCGGAGAAGTGCTTGTAGAGCATATCTACCGCCATCACGCCTTGGAAAAATGTATTCTGATACAATGTTGCATAAATTACACCGTCAGTTATATTTTTTCTACAATCTTCGGATAAGTCAGTTGCAATTATTTTTATCTTACCGCTATTTCCGCTATCATCAACTGCACGACAAACACCGCTTACCGCACCGGTGGCAACATATATTCCGTTTATCTCATTATTTGAGATAACACTTGCGACCATACTGTTGGAGAGGTTATCATCGTCACGCGTTTCTAGCTCAGCACTCAGGATAAGCTTTCCGCCTTCATTTATTCTATCCGAAAAGCCTTTTATTTTCTCGAGGTGGGGGGTAACTCCTTTACTGCCCACTACTACTGCGACGCGGGAATTTTCAGGCAAGCAGTTTTCCAGTAACTCAGCGGCTATTCTTCCGCATTTGTATGCATCTATTTCTATTACCGCGGAAAAATTTATGCTTTTGTCCAAAAGCCCGATTCCAACGCACACTACGTCTATTCTTTTTTTGGCTGCAAACTCAAGTGCCTTTGCATATGTAGAGTAGTTGTCATGACAGAAAATAAGAGCGTTTATGCCATCCTCATGCATACTTTTAAAGCACTCAAGAACCTGCTGCTCAGCATTATCATCTTTGACCGAGTACTTCAAAGTAACACCTTCGACTTTCCAATCTATAAGGCGGTCCATCTCATAGGCAATTCCGTCGCAAATATCACTGTAGTAATCTTCCCAATCGACAGGTATAATTATACCTATTCGTATGGCATTTCTTGCCAGCGACCCTGCAACGTGATTTGTTTTATAATCAAGGCGTTCGACGGTGTCTAAAATTCTCTGTTTTAATTCTTTTGAGATACCGTTCTTGCCTGTAAGGGCGCGGTTTACTGTTGAAAGGGAAACACCGGCTTCTCTTGCAACATCTTTAATTGTTGTTCTTCCCAAATATATCACTCTTTTTTATATTTAGAATAGTATAATGATGATTATACATTCAAAGTGTTTGTTTGTCAAACAAAAACGTTATGTGACAAGGAAATAAAAAGGTGCGACGGGCGACTGAAGTTTCGCCCATCGCACGTTATTATTACAGATTGAATTTTTCCTTTGCTGCAGCAAGAGCCTTGTCAAATGTTGCAAACATCTCATCAATGTTCTCATAAGTAAAGACAATCGGAGGAGCTACAACAATGAGGTCATCGTTATTTCTCATTATAAGACCGTTGTCATAGCAGAAGTCATTGATAAATGTTCCAACGTGATACTCAGGATTGAGCGGGATAAGGTCATCGCCGTCGGTATAGGCAAGCTCGATGCAGAGCATGAGACCCAAGCCTTCATAGCCGGATACAAAGTTGTATTTCTTCATTAAAACTTCAATTTGCTCTTTTATGTAAGCACTCAGCTCGTTACATCTGTCGACAAGCTTATTCTTTTCAATGTAATCGAGGGTTGCAATAGCAGCAGCGCATGCAAGGTTGTGAGCACCGAAGGTGTTGCCACTTACAAATTCGTTGCCGGGCTTCTCTCTGAAGCTGTCCATAATTTTCTGCTTCATCGCGCAAACACCCATCGGCATGATGCCATTTGTCAGGGATTTTGCGGTTGTCAGAATGTCCGGTGTAACGCCAAAGAGCTCTGAAACGAACATTGCGCCGCTCTTTACGATACCTACCTGAATCTCATCGAATATTAGAAGGATTCCAAATTCATCACACATATCACGGACAGCCTGCAAATATCCCTCGGGCGGGACCGGGTATCCCGAGTTTGAACCCGGCAGCGGATCCATAATAAGGCATGAAATGGTCTCAGGATCGTTATCGATTATGGTCTGTCTGAGAGATTGAATGCAATCCATATTGCAGGTCGATTTCTTCTTGCCGAGGTGGCAGTGCTTACAGTTTGCACCGTTTGCTCTTATTACGAAATCGTTTACCATCGGCTCGTAATTTTTTCTGAAGTAGTCAATACCTGTTGCAGACATTGCAGAAACAGTTGTTCCGTGATACGAACCTTGTCTTGAAATTACTTTATAGCGCTTTGAGTCGCCACGGTTTAAGTGGTATGAACGTGCCATTTTCATAGCTGCGTCATTTGCCTCGGAACCGCTTGATACAAAGAAGTAGCTTGAGAGACCCTCAGGCATTACTTTGTCAAGTCTCTTTGCAAGTTCAATTGCGGGTACGCAGTAGTCGTCACCAAAGTTCGGGAAAAAGTCGATTTTTTTAAACTGCTCGTTCATTGCGTCCATAATTTCCTGAGTATTGTGTCCGCAAATGGTTGTCAGCAGTGAACCGAAGGTGTCGAGATAACGTTTGCCGTGAATGTCGTAAACGTAAACTCCATCGCTGCGATCATAAATTTTGGGATGTTTGTCAATATCTGAATTTACTGCATAATGAGTGCACACGTGTTTGGCGGCATACTCTTTTATTTCTTTAATTTCCTGTTCTGTATACATGGTTTTACCTCCGTGATTTAGATTTGTTGCATAGAGTTACATGGTCTGCAATTTGCTTTCAATATATGAAATGCTGTCGAGTACCCAGCCAGAGAAGCATGCAGCATGGTCAACGTAAATGAGAAGGATATCGGGCTCGTCATCATACCAGAAACCGCCGGCATACTTACCGTCTTTATCGGAAATCTTAACCTGAGTTTCAACAACGAAGTCGATGAATTTAACCGCAGCTTCCATAGCACGCTCGTCGCCGGTGAAGGAGTAGTACATTGCACAGCCGAGAGCTGCCTTGCCGCTGCCCCAGTAGCTCCAGGTATCTTCTGCACAGGTGAAGAGGAATTCCATAAAGCGCTTTGCATAGCCGAGGTATTTCTCATCTCTGGTTATCTGATACATTCTGTCCATAAGCATCATTGCAAAACCGCATTCCCAATAGCACTGCTTGGTCTTTTTGGTGTCAATGAATTCGCCGCCCATTTCCTCGGTAGCGAGCTTTCCGTCCGGAGTGGTCATGAAATAGAAGCGGCCTTCGTCCGGCTGTGCGTCGAGCACGTCGATGCACCACTTTGTGCACTTCTCAGCCATTTCCATATCGTTAAAGTAGATTGCGGTTACGCCTACCCATGCGGTTGTCATCATACGTGCGAAGGGCATTCCGTGATGGAGCGGATAGCCACCGCACGGCATCTGGAGAGTTTTAAGGAAGTTGTAAATCGGGTAAGAAACATCAAATCTACCAAGTCTGTGAGCACCCTGACAAGTCCATGCGTGCTTGTAAACGTCTACGTTGTTTACGGTGTCATTTACATCCTCGGTCAGGATGAGAGAGCCGTTGGGGCGAAGTCTGTTATCGCGAATCCAGGTTAAAATTCTGTGTGCCTCGTCATTGTTGCCGACCAGGTTCCAGGAATATGCCTGTTTGTGGAATGCATCGGATACATATCCGTCCCAAATATATCCGCCGTCTTTCTGCAGGAAACCGAGCTGGAAGTCAACCGCGTTGCGGATGGCCTTTTTACCTGCTTCAAATTTTACCTTTAATTCATTTCTGTCCATAGCCATTTTCCTTTCTGCCGATAAATCGGGCTTAAAATTTTACAAATTCAGCTCGCGTTCGAAACGTTTCGAATTAGCTTTAAAAAAATATCGAAACGTTTCGAATCACATTTTTAATATATCACACCATATTTCTTTTGTCAACAATTTATTCGTGCCTTTTTTAAACTTATTTATATTTAGATAGAAAAGAGATAAGAGTATTTGCACAATTTATTTTGCAAAAATTAAAAATATTTGTTGAAAAGCTCTTACACGTGTGTTATACTGAAATCAGATAGCAGAGATGCTGTTTAGAACCTTCAAAAGTTAACAGAAAAGGAGTGGCCATGATGAAGTTCATTTTCACAGAGAGAAAAATCAATCTTTCCGAGGATGTGAAAGCCTATGCGGAGAAGAAGCTTGCAAAGCTTGATAAGTACTTCCGCAACGATGCGTTAGCATATGTCACCGCCGGGCTTGAAAGGGGACGTCACTGGCTGGAGGTTACCGTCAAGCATGACGGAATGTATTTCCGGGCTACGGAAAAAAGCGACGATTTATGTCATGCGATTGACAATGCTGAAACCACGATTGACCGCCAGATACGCAAGAATAAGACGCGTCTTGAAAAACGCCTGAGGGAAGGTGCTTTCGATATGGCCTATTCCGCGATGTCTGCTGAGGATGTTGTGGAGGAAGAAAAGGAATTTGATATTGTTAAAACCAAACGCTTCTCGGTTAAACCGATGACCGTCGAGGAAGCTATTTTGCAGATGAACTTACTCGGGCATAATTTCTTTGTGTTCAAGAGCATGGATGAGGAATTGTTCTCGGTAGTCTATCGTCGCAAGGACGGCGGTTACGGTCTTATTGAAGGTGAATAATAGTTTTGCCCCTGCCAAAATACACGGCAGGGGCATTTTCTATTTACAGGATATATCTTTTTTAAACTCAAGTATTTTGCAAGTCTCCCGCATGTAAAGCTCCTCGGCGCTTATTTGGGCGCACTTTAGTATCTCAAGTGCATCACTTATTCCTTTAAAGAGGATGTGATACATCGTCTCATAATCCGTCACGCAAATCACCTCACGGAATATTGATGTGCAGATGCTGCGAAATTATACCCGATAAAAAAGGCGTGCCATTGGCACGCCTTAAAATATGCACTTTATTATACGCCTGAGTAAGCCAAGAATCCGCCGTCAACATTAATGGTGCTGCCGGTGATAAATCCTGAGTAGTTTTCATCGCACAAGAACAGCAGAGTGCCGGTCAAATCCTCCGGAATACCGAAGCGACGCATCGGAGTGTGGGAGATAATCTTTTCTGAACGTGCAGAGAGTGAACCGTCTTCGTTGTAAAGCAGAGCCTTGTTCTGAGCCGTTGAGAAGAAGCCGGGAGCGATAGCATTTACGCGAAGACCAACATCTGCAAAGTGAACGCTCATCCACTCGGTGAAGTTCTTTATACCCGCCTTAGCTGCACTGTACGCAGGAATGCGGGTGAGGGGACGGTATGCATTCATGGAGGAGATATTGATTATGCAAGCGCCTTCTCTTCCAATCATATCTTTAGCAAATGCCTGAGTCGGGATCAGGGTGCCGAGGAAGTTTAAGTTAAATACGAACTCAATGCCCTTGGCTTCCATATCAAAAAAGGTCTTAATATCGCCGTTTTTGTTTTCGAGGTCAGCCAATTCGAGAGTGTCCTTACTTGTGGTACCCTTCGGGTTATTACCGCCTGCTCCGTTTAACAGAATGTCGCACGGACCAAGCTTTTCATTTACAACTGCGCGTGCTGCATCCATGCTCTCGCGCTCGAGAACATTGCAAGCTACTGCGATAGCAGTGCCACCCTCTGCAATGATTTCATCGGCTACTGCCTGAGCTGCTTCCTCGCGCAGGTCAAGAACTGCGACCTTAACACCCTGCTTTGCCAGTGTTTTTGCGAATCCGCTGCACAGTACGCCGCCTGCGCCCGTGATAACTGCTACTTTGCCCTTTAATGAGTCATGTACCATCTTCATAATTTTAAGTCTCTCCTTATCATTAAAATTGTTGCTATATAAATTATATAGCGTATTAAAATGAAAAACAAGGATAAAGACATGTGTTTTTTTGATGTATTCTATATTATTTATTGACTTTTTATGGAAAATTTGGTTTAATTAAGTAGTTGTTAATATTAAGTCGGAGGCGAGAGACAGATGCTTCTAAGTTATAGGGAAGTATCCCCATCAGTTTCGGAGAATGCGAGGCTTATCGGCATGTGTACCGTTGCCGGTGATGCCGAGATAAAAGACGGTGCAAGCATTTGGCCGGGCGCGGTTGTGCGCGCGGAAAATGCAAAGGCGATTATTGGCAAAAATTGCAATATTCAGGATAATGTGACAGTCCATACCGACAAGGGCTTTCCGGTAATACTCGGCGAAGGTGTGAGTGTAGGGCATAATGCCATACTTCATGGCTGTACAATAGGTGATAATACACTCATCGGAATGGGCGCGGTTATACTAAACGGAGCGATTATAGGCAAAAATTGCGTGATAGGCGCGGGTGCGGTTGTGCGCGGAGGTATGGAAGTACCGGACGGCTCAATGGTTCTCGGAATTCCGGCCGTCATCAAACGCGAGGTACGAGCTGAGGAAATAGAGACTAACAAAAATAACGCCTTGGAATATCTGCATTTATCAAAAGGCTATGAAAGTAATTGAAGGTAGGTTTGTAAAATGATTTTTGAAAACTATGACAGAATAGTATTCATCGGCGATTCAGTAACCGATGCGTGCAGCGGCGGTTCGGTTACCGAGCGGGGTGACGGCTTGGGTCAGGGATATGTGCGAATGATAGAAAACTTGCTGCTCTCTACATATCCGGAACTCAACATCCGCATCACAAACTCAGGCATAAGCGGTCATACAACCCGCCATCTTGTAGAGCGCTGGCAGACTGACCTTCTGGATTTGAATCCGCAATGGGTGAGCATCTGTATTGGTATAAACGACGTGTGGCGTCAGTTTGACCGTCCGGCATGCCAGGAAGAATGGGTGCTTCCCGATGAGTATGAGGCAAACCTTGTAAAAATGATTGACTCCATAAACGGTAGGGTAAAGGGCATATTTATAATGTCCCCATTCTTTATGGAGCCGTGTAAGGAGGACAGAATGCGCGCACGTATGGATGAGTACGGCGCAATCTGCCGCAAGCTCAGTGAGAAATACGGATGCACCTTTATTGACCTTCAGGCGATGTTTAACGATTACTTTAAGCATAAAGCAACCACGTTTATTGCATCTGACCGCGTACATCCCAACCAGATTGGTTCAACGCTCATCGCAAAAGCATTTTTGGAAAAAGTGGGATTTGACTACGCGCACAAAGCATAAAAGAAATATAAAATAGGGCAGAACGAAAAAATTCGTTCTGCCCTATTGACATATTATGGGAAGGTGTGCTATATTAACTGTGTTAATACGAGTGATACAGTTGACGGAGGAGGTGTTTAAATGATAAACCTTGACTATAAAAGTGGCCAAACTCTGCATGAACAAATAGGGGAGGGGATAAAGCAGCTTATAATTAACCGCGCGCTCAAGCCGGATGAGCAGCTTCCGTCGGTGCGTGAACTTTCAATAAGCCTGACGGTAAACCCAAACACGGTTCAGCGGGCATATAAGCAGCTTGAACAGGACGGGTTTATTTACAGCATCAAGGGTAAAGGAAATTTCGTGTCTGA
>JAZRUF010000108.1:0-6988 GCA_045652405.1 Eubacteriales bacterium
AACTACCTTTTTACCTTCACGCTTGGCTTTTTCAAGTGTGCGCTCCAAAGAACGCTCGGGTGATAATATGCATCCTGCATTTTCATCCATATAATTAAAAGCAAAACGGATTGCACCGGGAGCTACAAAAAGAATGGTATCTTCTTTTTTCTCCTCTGCTTTAACTTGTGATGCAACAGCATCTATATCAATTGCAAATCCTATAGCCGGCATTTCACGTCCGAACACACCGGTGAGCTTATCATATCTGCCGCCGCTGAGAACCGGCTTGCCGATGCCTTCAACATATCCGCGGATTATAACTCCGGTATAATAATCTATCTGATGTACCAATCCCAAATCAATGCTTACGCAATCGGCAACACCCGCTTCACGCAGACCGCAGTATAAGCTGCGTAAGTACTCCAAATCCTTTGTGGCATTAGAGTTTTTCTCATATTCCTGAGCAATATCCAAAACCTCTTCACCGCCAAACAGCCTTGAGAGTCGGCAAAGGGCGCGTTTTGCTGCGGTATCTCCATACTCCTCGAGCATATCGTTAAGCCCGGCAAAGTTTTTATTTTCAATCATAGAGCGCATTTGTTCAAACTTTGCATCGTCCATATGAAGCTCTGCGGCAAGATTTTTAAAAAATCCCGCATCACCGATTTCTATATGAATTTTTCTGTCCGTGCATGCACGAAGAGCATCCACTGCCATGACTATGGTTTCTATATCCGCATTGATTCCGCCAAAGCCCAAAAGCTCTACACCGCCCTGCATAACCTCGGTGCTATGACCGCTTCCGGGTACACCGGCGCGATAGCTCTTCTGCATATAGAACAAACGCGCCGGGAATGCATCCTCAGGCATTTTAGTAGCAGCTATTCTTGCGATAGGCGTTGTTATATCCGGGCGAAGCACCATAAGACGACCGGTGCACTCGGACATTTTGAAAAGCAATTCCTCCGGCATTGGATTTTCCTGCTCGAGCACAACGTCATAATACTCAAACGTAGGACAGATAACCTCAGAAAATCCCCTGCGCAAGAATAAATTGCTCAACTTCTTCTGAACATATCGCATTGAGCGGCATTCGTCAAACAAATAATCCTTTGTTCCTATTGGTGTATGAATTGTATGCTGTTTCATTCAAATACCTCAATTCATTAATTTATCACTTTAATACGCTAAATTATAGCATGATTCACTTTGTCTGTCAACTGTTTTTGCTTTGTTTTTTATTTAAAATGAATAAGAGAAATCACACGACGCAGAATATCAGTTACAGATAAATAATTATAAATCGGGAGGAAATGATTATGCCTTATTCAATTGGTATTTATCAAAAGAAGAATAGTTCATTTTCAGACATTATATGTACTTCACTCTCACAATTTGGAGTTGATATAACACTGCGTACAAACGATAAGGAAAACCGCTTTTTAGATGATAACAACTCACTTTCCGTCTATGCAGTTGAGTGTGTGGCACTACTTCCCGACCACCTTGATATATGCATTTTAGAGTCAGGATATGAAAAATCGAATTCTTTTCCGCAGGCAGATACCGTAATCGTACCGGACATATGCAGTGTATCAACAATAAACCAATTAAATCCCAAAAGCGTAATTACCTATGGATTAAGCTGTAAAAATACGGTCACGGTATCAAGCCTTATCCAAAGAAAGTTAATTATATCCATTCAACGAGAAATAGTTTCACTTAGTAGAAATCGAATTATTGAACAAGAATTTTCAATAGATTTAAAAGACTCAAGTCAAATCGAAGCTTTACTTGCAAGCGTATCTCTCCTGCTTGTTTTAGATATACCGGTAGAGCAGGTAAAGCATATTGATTTTTTACCTGCCGCGGTTATTTAAAGCATATTTGCTGCTACCTCGGAATATATTTTTAAAAAACTAACGATACGAGGTAGATAATATGATAATAGCATCACAAAACAGTCTTACTTTATGCGGCAGAGTTTATGATGTCCCTGTTTTTTCACATCAGTCGCACGGAGAGAGTTTTATGCGTTTTCCGTTGGTAGTCAAGCGTCTGTCAGAAGCATCCGATACCATCAATGTTCTTGTAAACGAAAAAAATCTTAAAAACCTTGAAATAACTCAGGGTGATTTTATATCCGTTTCAGGCGAGTTGCGTTCTTTCAACAACAAATCAGGAATTGGAAGTCGCCTTGTTATAACCGCGTATGCGCGCGAAATTTCCCACCACACTGAGGAATATTTAAATGAACTAACACTATCCGGTGTTGTATGCAAAGAACCCATATACCGTAAAACACCACTTGGGCGCGAAATTTGCGACTTAATGCTCGCAATAAACAGACGGTACGGCCGAGCAGACTATCTACCCTGCATAGCTTGGGGAAGAAACGCTTATATTGCCTCTTTATTTGAGGTGGGTTCGTGCGTTAACATAACCGGCCGAATTCAGAGCAGAAACTATATAAAGCTAATAGATGGGGTTGAACACCCTCGTGTTACATATGAGGTTTCAATCTCCTCTATTTCCGAAAACACAAATGCAATTATTTCCTGAATATTCGGCTGTTATCGACAGATACTAATCTTGGTTAACAAACCAAATAAAAAAATTTCAGGAGATGAAAACAATGTCAGATATTTTAGTACCCAACGCAAAGGACGCAATGAACAAGTTTAAAATGGAAGCTGCAAGTGAAGTCGGCGTTACTCTCAAGCAGGGATATAACGGCGATTTGACTTCTCGTCAGGCAGGCTCCATCGGTGGCCAGATGGTCAAAAAGATGATTGAGTCTTACGAGAACAGCATGCGCTAAACCAATCTTTCAAGATTTATAAATGAGCGAAACAGCGGTGAAAGAGCAGTCAAAGCTTTTTCACCGCTGTTTTATCCGTTAACAATCAGCACATGGCCAAATTGAGCTGTTTTCCACCAAGTATGTGGAAATGCAAGTGACCGACAGTTTGGCCAGCATGTACACCACAATTTGTTACAACGCGAAATCCCTCTTGGAGATTTTGCTCCTTGGCTATCAGCGCTATAACTTCGAATATGTGTGATATTACCGCGCTGTTATCGCACGTAACATCAGCCGCAGAGCCGATGTGCATTTTAGAAATAACAAGTATATGCACCGGTGCTTGTGGATTAATATCATAAAAAGCGAAAACGGTTTCATCCTCATAGACTTTCTTTGACGGAATTTCACCGTTTATAATCTTACAAAAAAGGCAATCAGACATTTTATAAACCCTCCGCTTATTTTGCGTTTTCAGCTACAAACGCTTCGGCTGCAGCCAATGCCTCATCGAGCTTTGAAACATCGTTTCCGCCCGCCATGGCGCTATCAGGCTTACCGCCGCCGCTACCACCAGCAATCTTTGCAACCGTACGAACCAAGTCACCCGCTTTGATACCCTTTGCAATAGCCTGTTTTCCACAGCTTGCACTGAATACTATCTTACCGTCTGCCACACTTGCAAGTATTGCAACCGTAGCCTCATCATTTTCACGGAGCTGGCTACCGATACCACGCAAGCTGTCGCCCTTTACATTATTGAGTTTTGCAGCAATTAACTTAAGCCCTGCTATATCCTTAACGTTGTTTACGAGACCTTCCGCATCCTTCGCAGCAAGCTTTTCTTCAAGCGCTTCAAGTTCACTGCGAAGAGCTTTGATTTCAGCAGCAGTCTGTACCGCTTTATTAACAAGTTCCTTGGGTGCGGTTTTCAATACCTCCGCCAAGCGGTACATAGTCTCAGTACTCTCATCAATTCTTGCCAGGACTCCGTTGCCACACACTGCTTCTATTCTACGTACACCTGCAGCAACGGATGATTCGGAAACAATTTTGAAAAGTCCTGCTTTTGCAGTGTTATCAAGATGCGTACCGCCGCACAGTTCGACAGAATAGTCGCCCATTTTAACCACGCGGACAACGTCACCGTATTTTTCACCAAACAGTGCCATTGCACCAAGTTTTTTAGCTTCTTCAATCGGCATGGTTGATACGTTAATTTCCATACCCGCCATCATCTGGCTGTTGACTTCGTTTTCAACTTTTGCAAGTTCTTCATCCGACATCTGAGAGAAATGAGTAAAGTCAAAACGCACGCTATCCGGACCAACCATAGAACCTGCCTGCTCTACATGGGTACCAAGCACATTGCGAAGAGCCTTTTGCAGCAAATGCGTAGCAGAATGCGCTCTTGCTATTGCCTGACGGCGGTTTGCGTCATATTCTGCTTCAACCGCATCACCTTTTGCAATCGCGCCTGATTCGAGCTCACCGTTATGCAGATATTTTCCGTCCTTGGTTTTGGAAACGTCAGACACACGAACAAGAGCTACCTGCTCGCCATCCTTGATAACACGGATTAGACCGGTATCCGCGGACTGACCGCCGGACTCTGCATAAAATACAGTTCTGTCAAGAACCACGCTGACCTGACCTTCGTAAGCGGTGTCAACAACTGCGCCATCAGCCACGACAGCGAGAACCTTTGCATCGCAGCTTGACTCAGAATATCCCAAAAACTCGGTCTTTACAGACTTATCTAAACCTAAATCAACGCTTTCCCAACCGAAGTCACCCATAGCGGCGCGTGCGGCACGTGCACGCTCACGCTGCTCATTCATGAGCGCATCAAATCCATCGCGGTCAAGATCCAAGCCCTGCTCCTCGAGAATTTCCAATGTAAGGTCAATCGGGAATCCGTAAGTATCATTTAGTTTAAATGCATCTTCGCCTGAAAGGGTGTTTTTCCCTTCAACTTTGAGCTTTCCAATAATGTCATTTAAAATACCCAGGCCTGCATCAATCGTGCGGTTGAAGCTCTCCTCTTCCATTTTTATTACTTTGCGGATGAAGTCCTGCTTCTTTACGAGCTCGGGATATGCCTCCCCACTCTCGGAAACAACGGTATCACAAACCTCATGCAAGAATGCACCACTTATGCCGAGCAATCTGCCGTGGCGCGCAGCGCGGCGAAGCAGACGGCGAAGAACGTATCCACGGCCTTCGTTAGACGGCATGACACCGTCACACACCATCATAGTAGTGCTGCGGATATGGTCGGTAATAATGCGAAGTGAGACATCAGATTTTTCATCAGCGCCGTAGGATACGCCTGCAAGCTTTGAAATATGCTCCATTATATTTTTAACGGTATCCACTTCAAAGAGAGAGTTTACTCCCTGCATGATGCATGCAAGGCGCTCAAGACCCATACCGGTATCAATGTTCTTGCGTTTTAATGGGGTATAATTTCCGTTACCGTCATTATTAAACTGGGTAAACACCAGGTTCCAGAATTCTACATAACGGTCACAATCGCAACCTACTGCGCAGTCAGGAGAATCGCAACCATGCTCAGGACCGCGGTCAAAATAAATTTCCGAGCACGGACCGCACGGACCCGCACCGATTTCCCAAAAGTTATCCGCTTTGCCGAGGCGAACCATATGAGACTCGGAAACACCTACCTGCTTTGTCCATAAATCCCATGCCTCGTCATCATCCAGGTATACAGACACATACAAACGGTCCTCCGGGATTTCCAAAACCTTTGTAATAAATTCCCATGCCCAAGTCATAGCCTCTATTTTAAAGTAATCTCCAAAAGAGAAGTTTCCGAGCATTTCAAAAAATGTTCCGTGACGCGATGTTTTTCCCACGCGCTCAATATCCGGGGTACGGATACATTTCTGGCACGTGGTTACACGTGAACGTGGCGGAGTAACCTCGCCTGCAAAGTAGGGCTTCATAGGTGCCATACCGGAGTTTATCAGCAACAAAGACTGATCCCCCTGCGGAAGGAGCGGAAAGCTCGGCAGGCGCAAATGCCCTTTACTTTCAAAAAATGATAAATATTTTTCGCGCAACTCATTTAAACCTGTATATTGCATAATTACCTCCGATATGCCATAAAATAGCAATTAGAATTCTTTTATATACTATTATATCACAACCAAAAATCATGTCAATGTTACGCAATAGAGATAACTAAAGAATTTTACTTGCAGAACTTGTTTATATATTGTATAATTCGTACATGACATATTTATACAAATACAATGAAACGGAGTGTATAACTTATGAAAATGAAAAAATCATTAGCACTTTGCCTCTCTCTTATCATGTTATTTTCCTTTGCTTCATGTCAGCTGGGTCAACGCGAGGACCATGAGTATTTCTTAGTAGAAGAATTCGAAGGTAAAGCAGTAGGTATCCTCAAAGATTCAGGACTTGAGGCATCTGTAAAAGACAGAATTCCCGGAGTAAAAATAAAAAAATATGACTCTATTGACAAAGCAGTAAGTGCGCTTAAGGCATACAAGGTTGAAACCCTTGTTGTAAGCGGCAGTGTAGCGGATTATATTATAAATAAAGATAACTCTTTAGCAAAGGTTTTGCAAGTTTATACCGATAAGCAGCTCGTCGCAGCATCTACTACGTTAGGAAACACCGCAGAGGACGAATTCTACTCAAACATTGACGCAACGATGTCTCGTTTAAAGGGCGATGGCACATATTACAAGCTTCTTGAAAAATATATTTTAAATGACGCACCCATGGGCAAAGACTCCGAAATCAAATTTAACAAGACTGAAATAGGGCGTGAACTTCTTATCGGCGTATGCGCAGATTCCGCACCGTTTTCTTATAAAAATGATGCAGGTCAGTGGGCAGGATTTGATATAGAAATTGCAAATGCAGTAGCCAGGTACTACGGTGCTACACCGGTTTTCAAGGAATACACCAAGGATGAATTAATACCGGCTTTGGAAGAAGGAGAAGTCCGCGTTGGCTTTGGGCAGTTCACCGCAAAGGAAAGCGAAGAGTGGCGCCATCCGGTATACCCATCAAACTACTTTGACGCTTCGGTTTATCTTGTATCAAACAAAGAAGATGTAGGCGTAAATCCGTTCACAAGTGATTATTTAAGCTAAATAATGTATTAAAAAAGACTATTCCGAAGAATAGTCTTTTTTGGTGCAG
>JAZRUF010000109.1:0-12058 GCA_045652405.1 Eubacteriales bacterium
TATAATACTATATATTCAACAAAAATCACCGGAGGTGTATCACATGAGTATTATAACAAAGCTCTTCGGCACGTACAGTGAGCGCGAGCTCAAGAAAATGCAGCACGTTTGTCTCCCCCGCATACGGCTCTGAAAGCTTCATATAATTGTTGGCGCGGTTGCGGATGTCCTCGACGTTCTTCATATCATCGTTTACGCGCTTAATTACATGGGGGCAAGCCGAGCAGGGCGTTACAAGCTCTTGCCCCTTTTCCTTTGCCTCATTTAGCGCACGCACCGATGAGAGCTTGGTCGCAATCTCATCACTGCCGAGCGGATACACGCCGCCGCAGCACTGCCAATTTTCAATCTCCTCAAGCTCAAAGCCCAACGCACGCGCCGAAGCTCTTGCGTATCTGTCCAAATCCTTGGCCTTCGTCCTGAGTGTACATCCCGGGTAATAACTGTACTTCATACTTTCGCATCCTTCTTCCTTTTGCCGCCCTCTTTCCCCTCGCGCGGCAGTAATTGCTGTTTCAAAAACATTGTTATTTATTTAACATTCTTGCTTAAAAATAAAACCTGCGCTGTATTGCCCCTTCTCTTTTCACCGTTTTTTCGGCGCAATTCGGCAAAATACAAACAGTATATACAAGTATAGCACATTGATAATTATTTGACAAGCATTATTTTATATTTAATCAAAAAATTTTACATTGCCCTTCACCGCGTAACATTTCGGACGGATGTCCACATTCGCCACCTTGGTCTTTTTAAATATGTACATATTGCAAATTTCGACTCTTTCCCCATTTACATTCAGCAAACGATTTAGTATAATATATAATGATTATTTATATTAAGGTATACATTGTATAATACTATATATTCAACAAAAATCACCGGAGGTGTATCACATGAGTATTATAACAAAGCTCTTCGGCACGTACAGTGAGCGCGAGCTCAAGAAAATCATGCCGATTGTTGAAAAAATTGAAGCTCTTGAAGATGAGTACAAGGCTATGTCTGATGACCAACTTCGCGCAATGACTCCCAAATTAAAGGAGCGCCTTAAAAACGGCGAAACGCTTGACGATATTCTGCCCGAGGCATTTGCAACGGTAAGGGAAGCCGCGGCGCGAGTGCTGGGCCTTCGCGCATTCCGCGTCCAGCTAATCGGCGGCATCGTTCTGCATCAAGGGCGCATCTCGGAGATGCGCACAGGTGAAGGCAAAACCCTGGTCGCAACTCTTCCGTCATACTTAAACGCACTCTCCGGAAACGGCGTGCACGTTGTAACGGTAAACGACTATCTCGCCAAATATCAGGGCGAGCTGATGGGCCGTGTCCACCGTTTCCTCGGCCTTAAGGTCGGCATCATCGTCCACGGCATCTCAAACGAGGAGCGCCGCGCCGCGTATAATGCGGACATCACCTACGGTACGAATAACGAGTTTGGGTTTGACTACCTGCGTGACAATATGGCAATCTACCGTGAGGACATGGTTCAGCGCCTTACCCATAATTTCGCAATCGTCGACGAGGTTGACTCTATTTTGATTGACGAGGCGCGCACCCCGCTTATAATCTCCGGTCAGGGCGAGAAGCCCACGGCAATTTACGAGCAGGTTGACCGCTTTGCGGCAACTCTCAAGCGCCTTAAAATTGCGTCTTTAGACGATAAAGAGGACCACGACGATATTGACGCTGACTATATCGTAAACGAAAAAGCGCGCACCGCTACACTGACCCCCAACGGTATCAAAAAAGCCGAGGCGCATTTTCAGATAGAAAACCTGTCCGACCCGGCAAACACCACCCTGCATCACCATATCAACCAGGCCATCCGCGCACGCGGCGTAATGCAGAGGGATATTGACTACGTCGTGCGTGACGGTCAGATAATAATTGTTGACGAATTCACCGGCCGCCTTATGATAGGCCGCCGCTACTCGGAAGGCCTGCACCAGGCGATTGAAGCCAAGGAGCATGTACGCATCCAGCGCGAGAGCAAAACGCTTGCAACCATCACCTTCCAGAACTACTTCCGCCTTTACTCAAAGCTCGCGGGCATGACAGGTACGGCGCTCACCGAAGCCGAGGAATTTAAGCACATCTACGGTCTTGACGTAGTTGAAATCCCGACCAACAAGCCCATGATACGCAAGGACATGGCAGACGTTGTATATAAAACCGAAGCCGGAAAATTCCGCGCGGTTGTAAAACAGATTGAGGAATGCCGTCAGAAAGGTCAGCCGGTTCTGGTGGGTACAATTTCAATCGAAAAGAGTGAGCAGCTCTCCGACATGCTTCGCCGAAACGGCATCCCGCACGTAGTCTTAAACGCAAAGCACCATGACAAGGAAGCGGAAATCGTCGCTCAGGCGGGTAAGCTCGGCTCAGTAACTATTGCGACCAACATGGCAGGCCGTGGTACGGATATTATGCTCGGCGGTAACGCGGAGTATATGGCAAAAGCCGACCTTCGCAAATCAGGTATGGACGAGCAGCTTATAATAGATGCGGGCGGCACTGCTCATACCGAGGATGCCGAAATTCTCGCCGCACGTGCGAAATATTTAGAGCTCTATAAAAAACATAAAGAAGTTACCGATGCGGAATCCATAAAAGTCTGTGATGCAGGCGGTCTGTTCATCATAGGCACCGAGCGCCACGAGTCCCGCCGAATTGACAATCAGCTCCGCGGCCGTGCCGGCCGTCAGGGCGACCCGGGTTGCAGCCGCTTCTTCCTCTCTCTTGAGGACGATATTATGCGCCTGTTTGGCTCTGAGCGTATCATGAACATGATGAACTCCTTAGGCCTTGACGAGGACACTCCCATCGAGCAGAAAATGCTCACCAACGCAATTGAATCCGCGCAAAAGCGCGTAGAGTCAAAGAACTTCAGCACGCGTAAGCATGTTCTCGAGTATGATGACGTTATGAACAAGCAGCGTGAGATTATCTACGGCGAGCGCCGTAAGGTTCTAAACGGTGAGGATGTCACCGGCTCAATCACCGGCATGATAGAGAGTACCATCGAGGACGCAGTGGGCGAGATCATGGCGCACGAGCAGTTTGTCCAGATGTACCATCTCGATGCCCTGCGCGAGAAATTTACAGGCCTCTTCCTAACTCCTGACGACCTGCACTACTCGGCAGACGAGCTTAATAAAAAAGACTTGGAGCGCGATAACTTAGTCGCTATCCTCACCGACCTTGCAAAGGACGCATTCAAGTGCCGTGAAGAAGAGCTCGGCGAGAATATCATGCGTGAGCTTGAGCGCGTTGTCCTTCTTCGCACGGTTGACGAACACTGGATGGAGCATATCGACGCTATGCACGAGCTACGTCAGGGCATAGGCCTTCGTGCCTACGGCCAGCACAACCCGGTCGAGGAGTACAAAAACGAAGGTCATATCATGTTCCAGCAGATGGTCGATTCCATCCGCGAGGCGACCGTCCGTATGCTATTTACCGCGCGTGTACAGGGTCAGGACGCTCCGCAGCGTGAGCGCGTGGCAAAGATAACCGGCGAGAGCGCGGGCGGCGATGAATCCTTAAAGAAAACCCCGGTGCGCAAGGATAAAAAGCCCGGCAGAAACGACCCCTGCCCATGCGGTAGCGGCAAGAAGTACAAAAAATGCTGTGGCATTGATGAATAACAAATCAACCTCAAAGAAAAGGCATCCTCAACCGCGCAAAAAGGGCATTGCATTATGCAATGCCCTTTCCATTTTCCCTCAATTTACAATTTAAATCCGCATATTTCAATTCTTATATTAATATATATAATTACAGTATTTTGTCGTCCCGGAGGTAGTATAATGATAAAACTAAAGCACAGACGCGCCGCCGTATCGCACTCCCCCGCGTGGCGCTTTATTTTGTTGGGTATCGCGTGCGCGGTGCTTGTTCGTGCACTCGCAGTCTCTGGTGCTGAGGATTCTCTGCGCACTCTTTTAACGCGCGCGGCGCAAAACCCGGACTTTTTAAAATTTGCACTTTCCTCCGAAACCGCGGCAATGCAGAACTATTCACCCGCAAAAGACGCGGCGGTGCACGTCCTTCGTTCCGAAACTCCGTTTTTTGCGCGCCCCAAAGACGAAACACCCACCGAAAAAGACGAATTCAAGCTCATACCGTGGAAGTTCACACCCCCTGCACCTCCTGAAAAGGTGCGTGAGCTCCCGATAAAAGCCATAAGCATAAACCCCAAATCTCCAAACGGCTATATTACCTTAGGCGATATTTATTTAAAAAATGACAGCTCGAAGACTATTGACCTAAACTCGTATCTGAAAGCTGACATGCCCTTTACCCTCAAGGGTGACGGTCCGCACGTACTCATCGTGCACACACACGGAAGCGAGTCATACTTCCCCGCGGGAAAGTATACATATACGCCCGACGACGTTGAGCGCACGCAGGACAAAAACTACA
Source organism: Eubacteriales bacterium (assembly GCA_045652405.1). Classification (GTDB taxonomy): domain Bacteria; phylum Bacillota; class Clostridia; order Oscillospirales; family JAAYXM01; genus JAZRUF01. Next base: position 4,423 of record JAZRUF010000109.1, read on the forward strand.
ACGTCATCCGTGTGGGCGACGAGATTGAAAAAATCCTCAAAGAAAAAGGTATCTCCGTCGTGCACGATAGGAATATATATGACTCACCGTCATATAACGGCTCATACACGCGCACCCTTGCGGCAATAAGCGAGCAAATGAAAAAAACTCCGTCAATAAAAGTTGTTCTCGACATCCACCGCGACGCGATGACCTCAAAGGACGGCGTAAAGTACAAGACCTCCGCCACCGTAAACGGCAAGCCCTCCGCGCAGCTCATGCTCGTCATGAGCACAGGCGAGAGCGGGCTTCCGCACCCGAACTGGCAGGAGAACTTAAAATTTGCGGTAAAGCTCCAGTGCCGCATAGTAAACAAGTACCCCGGGCTTATGCGGCCTATAAATCTGCGCACCGAGCGTTTTAATATGCATGTAACCACAGGCTCAATGCTCGTCGAGGTCGGAACCAGCGCAAACTCGCTTGAAGAGGCACTGACCGCTGTCCGCCCATTCTCTGAAGAGCTTGCCATACTGTTAAACTCTGTGCGAAAAAAGTGATTTTTTCTTTACAACTATGCACTTTCAGGTGTATAATAACCTAAAGAATAAGTTGGTACATATGGGAATATTACCCACAGAGTAAGGAGATGTATTAAAATGAATAAAATGTCAACAAAGAAGCTCGTACTCGCCGCAATCCTGACCGCACTGGTCATTATTCTGCAGCTTATCGGGCAGTTTATAAGATTTGGCACGGTTTCAATCTCGCTGGTTCTTCTCCCGATAGTAATCGGCGCAGCAACGTGCGGTGTCGGTGTCGGCGCATGGCTCGGCTTTGTGTTCGGTGCTGTAGTTCTCTGCCAGGCAGACACGCAGTTTTTCTATGCAATGAGTATCCCGGGCACTATTATCACGGTTCTTGTAAAGGGCACGATGTGCGGTCTTGCCGCAGGATATGTCTATAAACTCATCGAAAAGAAAAACCGCTATGCGGCGGTAATCGCGGCGGCAATCACCTGCCCGGTGGTAAACACGGGGATTTTCCTCATAGGCTCTGTGATTTTCTTCATGGATTGGGTTACTGCCGAGGCTGCGGGTCGAAACCTTCTCATCTACATGATTATCAGTCTGGTCGGCATTAACTTCCTCGCAGAGCTCATAAGCAATATCGTGTTAAGTCCGATAGTCCTGCGACTTCTCAATATAAACGACAAGGCGCAATAAATCCTCTCGTATAAGGCTCCATCTGATGAGGGAGCTGGCAAAACCGCAGGTTTTGACTGAGGGAGAGATTTCAATGCAAAATAAAAAGCCTGATTTCATCACGAAATCAGGCTTTTATTTTTTTAATTCTTGAATTCCTCGCCCTTTTGCGCTAAAATATAGCTTGTGTCTTAAGAAAATATGAAAGGAGCTCACAATATGAGCCAGATAAGAGATATAAACCTCGCACCGTCCGGTCAGGATAAGATTGACTGGGTGCGAAGCTGCATGCCTGTGCTCTCCGCACTCGAGGCGGAGTTTTCCAAAACCCGTCCGCTTGTGGGTAAAAAAGTCGCAATGTCCATCCACTTAGAGGCAAAGACCGCAAACCTCGCACTGCTCTTAAAAACCGCAGGTGCCGAGGTATCGGTTACCGGCTGTAACCCGCTCTCCACTCAGGACGATGTCGCCGCTGCGCTTGCCGCGCGTGGCTTTGAGGTTTTCGCGTGGCACGGTGCAAATGAAGATGAGTATATAAATCACCTGACTCAAACGCTCAGCATCTGTCCGGATGTTATTATTGACGACGGTGGGGATTTCGTAAACCTCCTCCACTCCTCCTGCCCCGAGTATGCAAAAAACCTAATCGGCGGCTGTGAGGAAACCACAACCGGCGTTCACCGCCTGCACGCGCGCACAAACGCAGGCGAATTAAACTTCCCCATGCTCGCGGTAAACGAGCCCTACTGCAAGCATCTTTTTGACAATCACCACGGCACTGGTCAGTCCTCGTGGGATGCTATCATGCATACTACAAACCATTTAGTCGCGGGGAAAAACGTAGTCGTCGCAGGCTTTGGTGACTGCGGCAAGGGCGTTGCCCTGCGCGCACGCGGCCTCGGCGGAAACGTGATAATCTGCGAAACTGACCCATTCCGCGCACTTGGCGCGTATGCTGACGGCTACCGCGTTATGACAATGGACGAAGCTGCACGTATAGGCGATATTTTCATAACCGTTACCGGCTGCCGTGATATTATCACCCGCCGTCACTTAGAGGTTATGAAGGACGGCGTACTGCTTGCAAACTCAGGTCACTTTGATGTCGAGATTAACAAGGACGATTTAGATTCCCTCGCAGTCGAGGTCTTTGACCGTAAGCCGAACATCCGCGGCTACCGCATGGCAGACGGCAGAATTTTAAACCTGCTCGGCGAAGGCAGGCTCGTAAACCTTGCCGCAGGAAACGGTCACCCGGCAGAGATTATGGACTTAAGCTTCGGCGTTCAGGCACTCTCAGTCGTACATCTGGCGCAAAACGGTAAAGGCCTTGAAGCGGGTGTGTATCCGGTCCCGCATGAGATTGATGAGCGCGTCGCGCGCTTAAAGCTCGCCGCCGCAGGCATTGAGATTGATACCCTCTCCGACGCGCAGGCAAAATACTTAAAATCCTGGTAATGAGATATATCAAAACGCACATCGAAAATTTCGATGTGCGTTTTTTAATTGAATATATCCCCAAACTCTTCCTTTTTAAATAAAATATGAATCCGCTCCAGAAGCTCTTTGTTTTGGGGCTTTTGGAGCATCGGGTCATCCTCAATAAGAGCCTTTGCCTCATCCTGCGCAACCTTGAGTGCCTTGGAGTTGAGTGCCAAATCCGCAATCTTTAAAGCGGGAACACCGTGTTGCCGCGTACCGAAGAAATCGCCGGGTCCGCGCAGACGCAAATCCTCCTCAGATATTTTAAACCCATCATTTGTCTTGCAAAGCACCGCAAGCCGCTCGCGCGATAGCTTGTTTGACGCATCGGAAAAGAGTATGCAATACGACTTGTCTCTCCCGCGCCCGACTCGTCCGCGAAGCTGGTGCAGCTGCGAAAGACCGAACCTCTCCGCGTTTTCGACTATCATCACCGTCGCGTTAGGTACGTTTACACCCACCTCAATAACCGTGGTGGAAACAAGCGCGTGCACGCGCCCCTCGGTAAACTCGCGCATAATCGCTTCCTTATCCTTAGCTTTCATCTTGCCGTGCAGGATTTCAACCCGCGCGCCGCGCAGGGCACCGCGCTTTAAATTTTCCGCAAATTCCTCAACAGACTTAAGCTCTAATTCCTCATTTTCCTCAACAAGCGGGCAAACGATGTACGCTTGCCGCCCTGCTTGAAGCTCTTTGCGCACAAAGCCGTATGCACTCTCGCGCTTTGCCTCACCGACTGCAAACGTGTCCACCGGCTTCCTGCCCGGCGGCAGTTCGTCTATCACGCTAAGCTCCAAATCACCGTAGAGAATAAGCGCAAGGGTTCGCGGAATAGGCGTTGCGGACATAACAAGAAGATTCGGATTCTCGCCCTTGGTAAGAAGTGCAGAACGCTGACGCACTCCGAAGCGGTGCTGCTCATCCGTAACAACCAAACCCAAACGCGAAAATTCCACGTCCTCTGTAAGCAGAGCGTGAGTGCCGATTATTATATCAATCTCACCCTGACCGAGCCGCCTTTTTATATCGCGCTTGGTCGCCGCGGTCATGCTCCCGCAAAGAAGCTCAATATTTACTCCAAACCCGGAAAAAAGCTCAGTAAAGCTCTTAAAATGCTGCTCTGCAAGTATCTCCGTCGGCACCATAACCGCGCTCTGGTATTTGCTTTTCCATGCAACATACGCCGAAATCGCGGCAACCACGGTTTTGCCCGAGCCCACGTCACCCTGAACCAGTCGATTCATCGGCGCATCCTTGCACATATCGGCGATAGCCTCACGCGTCGCGCGAAGCTGAGCACCGGTGAGCGCAAACGGAAGCTTATCTAAAAACTCGGATATATCCACATTATCAAACTTACAGCCGTTTACCTCCACTCGCCGACCTTTGAGCATCATAAGCCCAGCTGAGAAGACAAAAAGCTCCTCAAACGTAAGCCGCCGCTTTGCTATAGCAAGGCTCTCAAAATCCTTTGGGTTATGTATATTCTCAAGCGCAAACCGCGCATGGCATAGCTTGTACCTCTCCCGCAGCTTCTCATCAAGCGGGTCGGAAAGCTCTTCACTGTACTCACCAATTGCGTTTTGTAAGCATTTTGCCATTATGTTCTGCGATATACCCGCAGTCAGCGGATATATGGGAACTATCCTGCCGGTCTTAGAACCGTAGGCTTGCGCAAGCTCAAACGTCGGATTATGCATCTCGCGCCCGAGCAAATTCCCGCTGACCTTGCCGTAGAATATATATGTCTCTCCCTCTTTTAAGCTGTCACGCAGATACTTTTGGTTAAAGAAAACAAGCGTCATAGCGCCTGAGCTGTCCGCCACCTTAATTCTTGCAATCTCAAGCCCTTTTCTTATCCGGCGCGATATAACCGGGGACGCAACGACCGCCTTTATGCACACGGTCTCATCAAGAACCGTATCTCCAATCTCCTTTATCTGACTTCTGTCCTCATAATCGCGCGGATAGTAAGTGATAAGGTCAAATACCGTATATATATCAAGCTTCTCAAAAAGCTTTGCGCGCTTTTCACCCACGCCCTTTAGAAATTGTATACTGCGCATCAGTTTCTCATTCACGGTATTTCACCCTCTTTCACATATCAAAATACGCGCTGCAAGCGGCACTTATTCAAACTCCACTCTTGCAGCGCGTTTTAATTTTGAGTTTTATTCCGCGGAAATTATATAATAGTACACCGGCTGACCGCCGTCTACCATCATTATTTCAGCGTCCGGAGCCGCGCTTTTGCAGATTTCCTCTACCGCAGCCGCGTCATCCTCAGTCGTGCCCTCGCCGTAGAATATGGTGACAAATCCCTTGTCCGCCATTTCCATATCCGCGCAAAGCTTCCCCACCACTTCAACCAGGTCATCGCCGCTTACGGAAAGCTTGCCCTCCTTGAGAGCTAAGAACTCGCCCTCACGTATCATGTGTCCGTCAAAATCACTGTCACGCGCAGCATAAGTTACAGAACCGGTAGTCACGCACTGTGCCGCGGTCTCCATCGCCTGCGCGTTTTCCTCCCAGCTTGCATCCGCATCAAATGCGAGCATAGCGGAAATTCCCTGCGGTACGGTCTTTGTCGGGATAACCACTACCTTCTTTGATGTCAAATCAACCGTCTGCTGAGCCGCCATGATAATGTTCTTGTTATTCGGCAGAACGAATACAACCTCAGACGGTGTTGCATTTACCGCCGCAAGTATATCCTGAGTTGACGGATTCATCGTCTGACCGCCTTCTACCAGCTTGTCAACGCCCAAATCCTCGTACACACTGCGTATTCCCTCACCCGCGCCGACAGCTACAAAGCCGTAGGGCTTCTCAGGTGCGGCAGGCTCGTTTGCATCGGCCCTCTTCTGCTCCTCAACCACCTTCTGAGTGTGCTGCTCGCGCATATTTTCAATCTTTATATTCACAAGCTCGCCGTATTTAAGAGCTTCGCCGAGCGCCTTGTCCGGGTTATTTGTGTGCACATGCACCTTGATTATCTCTTCATCGTCGACAACTACTACGCAGTCGCCTATCGACTCAAGCATCGCGCGAAGGCGTGCCGCGTCCTTTTTCTTGCCCTCTGCACTTAAATTTACGATATACTCCGTGCAGTATGCAAACGTTATCTCCTCACTCTCCTGCGAGAAGACCGCGCCGCTCTCAGCCGCTGCGGGAACATCTTCAGCTTTCTCCGGAACCACATCATTTCCGCAAAGGGACATATACATAGCCTCTAAGACGAGAAGCCAACCCTTGCCGCCCGCGTCAACAACGCCGGCCTTTTTAAGTACCGGGTTTAACTCCTGAGTCTCGGCAAGCGCAACCTCCGCCGCTGCGATAATCTCAGGAAACATTGCTAAAATATCCGTCTCACCCTCTGCAAGCTCTACCGCGCGCTCGGCAGCCTTTCTGGAAACTGTAAGAATAGTTCCCTCTGCAGGCTTCATAACCGCGCGATACGCCGAGTCAACACCCGCGCGAAGCGCATTTGCAAACTGGGCTGCATTCACGCTCTCCATATTCGCGCAGGATTTTGCAAATCCGCGGAAGAGAAGTGAGAGTATAACGCCTGAATTTCCGCGCGCACCGCGAAGCAGTGCCGATGCGGTCTTATCCGCAGCCTGCGCCACGGTTTCAGGCTCTATCGCATTAAGTGCGGTCGCCGCCGCCTTAATAGTAAGGGACATATTAATTCCCGTATCACCGTCAGGCACCGGGAAAACGTTCATCTCGTTTAGTACCTGGCAGTTATTTCCTATTGCCGCAGACGCGGACAAAACCATCCGCTTAAAATCCGCGGCAAATATCGTTTCCTTCAAAATGAAGCACCTCCGATTAGTCGACCGTGATTGAATCGACGCATACGTTTACGTTCTTAACCTTAACACGGGTCAACTGCTCTACGATATAGCGCACTTCCGTCATAATCGACTGGCAAACCGCAGTGATATTTACACCGTGCTCAACAATAATATGAAGCTCAATGGACACCTGACCTTCCTCGAAGGAAACCTTAACGCCCTTTGAAACATTCTCCTTCTTGAGAAGCCCTACGATTCCGTCTTTCATATTGCGGTACGCCATACCCTTAACGCCAAAGCAATTGGTTGCCGCATTTCCGCTTATAACCGTAAATACTTCATTTGAAATATCTATCAAGCCTCTATCGTTTTGAATCGTCATAGCGACCCTCCTCTGACAAAATGAATTATACCAATGTATATTATATTATATTTTTAACAAAAACTCAAGTATAATCCCTACAACTTTATTTTATACAGCGCAGAAGCCAAAAACGAAGCCCTCCAAACTGGAGAGCTTCGTTTTTTAATTACCTTCTATCCCTTACTTTTTTAACCTTTTTAATAGGTTTTCGACCTTCACTCCGCTCGAAACTCCCCTTGATGCGGAAGCCTTTTCTTCATCAAATGCCGCAATCGCGTATCCGTCCGGAGTGACATAATACATACCACTAACCGTATAGTTTGTACGCCCTTCTTTTTTATTGTCCCTTATAATCGGAACAACTATCCTCATTCCGTCCGACAGCGTCGGGTTATACTCAATAAAATCAACATTTGCCGCTATTGTGATCTCTTCGCCTTGCGTATAAATTCCTTCGGTATCTCCGATTACGGACACCGTGTATTCATAAAACTCAAAAACGTCATTTATTCCGTTTTTCGCTCTTTTCTCCGAAAGCGCTTTGTTCTTTAAAGTTGCAGTGACGTTATATTTTGACATTTCACCCACTACTTCACCGTAAACAAATGTCTCAACATAATCTTTGACTTGGTCTACAGTCATAGATTTCATTGACATAAGCGCAGGAACCTTTTTGCCGTACACCGGATACTCATCTCGCAACGCCTGAATTTGCTCATCGGTAAGCCTTGGCTCAGGCTCCGGTCGCATAAAATAAACGCAAAACACCGACGCGATTATAACCACTAAAAGAAATGCTCTCTTCCACG
>JAZRUF010000110.1:0-2270 GCA_045652405.1 Eubacteriales bacterium
CGCACGTTAATAAGCTCGGAAATACTCTGAATTGCCTGGCGCAAAACATCGTCTGCAACTTCGAATGCGTTGAACATGGTTATACGCTGCTCAGAAACGTATTTAAGGCGCTCGTTGGGTATGATAACCAGTGAGTCAACCTTATTGCGAAGCATTTCAATTCCGTCCTCAGCGCGCTGCTCACGGAGCTTGCCTTCAAACTTAAACGGACGAGTTACAACACCGACGGTGAGTATGCCCATTTCGCGAGCCAAATCCGCAATAATCGGTGCTGCACCGGTACCGGTACCACCGCCCATACCTGCGGTTACAAACGCCATATCAGTTCCCTCGAGAACTTTCTTTATCGCATCGCGGCTCTCCTCCGCAGCTTTACGGCCTACTTCCGGGTCGCTTCCCGCGCCCAGACCTTTAGTGACCTTTTCACCAATCTGAACTTTATATGTAGCATTAGACGCATGCAGTGCCTGTCTGTCAGTATTAACTGCAATAAACTCTACACCGCGAACGCCCGAGGTAATCATACGGTTAACCGCATTACTTCCTCCGCCGCCCGCTCCGATAACTTTAATAGAAACAACTGTTTCGCGCTCAGCATCCAACTCAAATGGCATGATGTACATCCTCCCGTATATTAAACTTCTGTATAATTAATTCTCAGAGCTGTCTTTTGATCCTTTACTTCTTATTTTATATGTTTTCTTGCCATTGGTCAATAGAAATCTTCGCATATCTGCAAAATTTTGAAATAATCTTGTGCCAAAAACCACAACAGCTGCCAAAAACAGATCTAAATCGAGCTGGTTGCCTATAAAAGTAAGCAGACATGCAATCAAAGCGTTACCAAAAAAACCGGCTAAAAATATCTTTAACTGAAACTTATTTCTTAGCATGGCATTTACGCCGCCGAAAAAGGAGTCCATAGCACCCAGGATTGCAATCGCCATGTAGTGTGAATATTGCTCGGGAACCGTTATCGGTGCAAATATTCCTATCAGCGCACCCGCTAAAACGCCAAATACAATATACATTATTTCCCCTCCTCGACCGGCACGGCATATGTGTACGTCAAGTTACGGCGGCTGGCTTCAACGGTTATCTCCTGCGCCTTTACCACCGTCACATCAATTTGAAAGGTCTTAAGCTCGTCCACTATTCCGGAACGCATGAGTAAGCTCCGCTCCATGGTATCCGGGTCCCCGATTGCTTTTATTACAAACGGCGCGGCATACCGGGTGTTATTTATGCTGACAGTTGGTCCCGCACATCGGATTTCGGATGTCGCGAGAACGCGCTCACCGTTTAAGCTTATCGCTTCTGCGCCCGCCGCGCGCAGCTCATTTATAACGCGCAGGAGGTCACTGTCATGCACCACGTATGCATTTTCATCAAGCATACTGTTATTTGAGGATACACTGTCCTTAAGCGTAACTGTCACTCCGGGCCCGCGCACAGCGGTGTTTCCGGCAAGAAGCTCTGCACGTTTAAGCTGTTCGGAAAGAACCGCTGCCCAGCCACCTGACTGCTGCGCCTCGGCGCGGAACTTATCCACATCGCTCTTATACTGTTCAATCTCGGCGTTTAATTTCTCATTTTCATTTTTCTCTTCGATAAGCAAACGGCTGAGCTCTTCTATACGAGCCGGCTGAACATCATCTTTAGAATGTATGCGTACGCTCTTTAGCTGCAAGGCAAAAAAGAAGCCGAGCAGGATGCACACTGTAAAAATCGTAATTTTTGCGGTCTTATTATTCATCTGCCTTCATCCCATTCCCATTCTTAAAAGCCGCCCAATCAAACCTGAAGATTCGCGTTAGGTCTAAATCGCGCCTGCTTTGCATCAGATATGTTTATAGTTCCTTTATCCGTAGTCTCAAGCTGTTCTATTACTGCCTTGAGCATCTTAACTTTCCTGTCAAGCTCCTGCTCTGTACCAAACTCGACGATAAAGCGCTTATCGTACGTTATCGTAAGGTTATAAAGCTTTGTAACGTCAACCTTTCCCGCCTTCTCAATTATCTCGCCTCTCTCCAGAGCGCTGAGCAAAAGCTCGAGAACACGCAAGCTGTCCGGAGAATCGAGTGCAGCTTTTGCGCCCGGAGACGGCGCAACCAATGAAACCCCTGTCACCAAAGGAAGCGCAAGCTCCTTATCGGGTTCTACGCTCTCTAAAATATATCCGCTCTTATCAATGAGCCATCTGAATTTTTCAGTTTGGAAATACGCAGCGCTCTTTCGCTGAGTTATTTCAAAAACAAAGGTGTCCGGCA
>JAZRUF010000111.1:0-3958 GCA_045652405.1 Eubacteriales bacterium
GATTTTTAGCATTTGATTTGGGCTACATAGAAAAAGGCGCTTACAAAGGCAAACTTACGTATGTAACTGTTAATGATGCAACCTACGGCGGAAAATACGATTTGTATCTTGTAAAAGTGAATGCGCTTATTACTGCAAATAGCGTTTGTGGTGGTAAGGTGATGAATGATATTCATGTTACACTAAACAACCCGCAAACATGGGAAGTTAATGAAACGCATAAGCTTGGAGCAATTAATTTCTTGACAGATAGCACAAAATACTGGAACACTGTTGATATTGAAGAAAAGGAATTGACTACAGGAAGATATTATTTAGTTGCAATGCCGAGTACAGCTGCTGATGTTGGCAAATACGGTTATCTCCAGGGCTTTGAGATGGTTCCGGCGGATTATGAGAATGCAACCGCAGGTGCTGAAGCAGACGAGGCAGGCAAAGCCTTGTTTGGTGAGAACTACGCATACATCCGTAAGGATGGCGATGCTTGGGTTGTAAACTTCTTCGGCGGCGTAAAGGAAACCGAGGGATACACCGAGGTCGGATTTAAGGTTACCTATAATGACGACAAAACAAAAGAACAAGGAAACGAGAAAGTTTACAGCAGCCTGAACATCGGCGGTCAGAATATTGCCGCTAGCGAGTTCGGCGCGGATGTTAAGTTCATATTCTCCGAAGAGATTACGCTTAGTGATATTGATGCTTCCAAGGGCATTGAGTTTGTAGCATATGCAATTGATGAGAACGACAATTATGTATACGGAAATACATATACCGCGGTTATAGAATAGGAGGCGGAAGAACATGAAAAAGTATATTGTACCCGAGCTTGAAATTTCAAAGTTCAGTATGCAGGATGTAGTTACCTCTCCTTCGGATCCGGTTGTTACCCCGGAATTTACTGTTGATGCCGGCGCTCCGGCACTGTTTGGCGGAAATGGTAACTATTCTAAAAACGATCTTAAGTGGACAAATGACTTTTAAATTATTAGTGTAAATGACAAAAGGCTTCCCCTTGAGGGGAAGCCTTAGGCAAAACAAAAAAGAATTCAGAAGGAGAAATGAAGATGAAAAAGATGTTTAAACGTGCAACAGCTCTTTTGTCGGCGGCGGTACTTATGTTGTCTATCGCCGCATGCGCGCCGGGGGGCAATTCAGACGGCACGGTTTCCGAGGACGGTAAGAGCAAGCTTTCAGCGATTGTCGGCTCGCACGTTAGCTGGCCGTTTGATGAAAACTGGGTAATCTGGGATTATATCGAAGAGGGCGCAAATGTTGATTTGGAGCTTACTGCTATCCCAGCTGCGGATTTGGCGACAAAGCTTCCACTCATGATGGCATCACCGGATAAATTTCCGGATATGATGCACACATGGATGAAGGAAACCGTTGACGATTATGCACTCTCAGGCGCATATATGTGCTTTGAGGATTACTTGGATATTATGCCGAACTACAGCAAGTTCCTTGAGAGTCTTGATGAGACTGAGTACAAGGAGCTTACTGCTCAGCACACCAGCGGCGACGGAAAGATGTACAGCGCGATTGCAACCGGAAGAACCGGCGCATCGGGTTATACATGGATGTACCGAAAGGATGTTTTTGACAAGCATGGGTTACAGGTTCCGACGACTGCCGAGGAGCTTTACCAGGTGGCAAAGAAGCTCAAGGAGCTTTATCCGGACTCATATCCGCTCTGTTTCCGCGATGGATTAGGCAAGCTGATTGTATGGGGTCCTGCATGGCAGGATGACTTCACCTTCCGCGTATATTACGATTACGCAAAGGGCGAGTGGAAGTACGGCGCACGTGAGCCGGTCGCACGTGAAATGGTAGAATATTTTTTAAAACTTAAAAATGAGGGGCTTGTACCGCCCGACTATATCACGATGCCGACCAAGTCATGGGAAGAGCTTGTGACTACCGACCGTGGATTTATCACGATGGACTATCTTGTAAGAATTGATTTCTTCAACAATGCAAGCCGTGCAGAAAATCCCGAATACACGATGGCACTTATGGCACCGCCAGTGCCCGCAACCGAGGGCGGCGAGGCGCGCGTTATGAAGAGTAACATTGACCTTTCAGGATACTGCGTATTCAACACCGGCGATAAGGATCGTATTGAGAATGCATTTAGGTTTATTGACTGGATGTACTCTGATGAGGCATATGATTTGCTCAGCTGGGGTAAAGAGAGCGAGACTTACACTGTAGATGATTCCGGAGCACGCAAGTTCATTCTGACAGGTGATGAGACACCGCAGATGAAGTTTGGTATCGGAACCTACGGCACGTATCAGAAGGCAGACCCGGCAGCTAACGAGGAGTCTTACTCCGCCGAGCAGGTTGCGGCATTCCGCGAGGTTGAGAAGTACCATGAGAAATTTGTTAATCCGGAAAGCTGGATCACATTCAGTGAGGAAGAGGCAGATGCACTGGCGGCTGTGCGTGAGGATGTCAACTCATATGCAGAGGAGGGCCTGAGCATGTTCATGCTCGGTCAGCGTCCGATGAGTGAGTGGGATAGCTTCGTAGCAGGACTTAACGAGATGGGCGTGGACACCATGCTTGAAATTTACAAGACGGCATTTGACAGAGCGACAAAGAATTGAGGTAATCAATGGTAGACTGTATGGCTAAAGCCAAAGCAGTATGCTCTTTGTGGTTTGAATTTCTGTCAAGTTACCCGATTGGATTTGATGTTAAGAAGCCGATGTGTGGGCAGGTTGCGGATTTTTATTCGGAAACGGCAAGGCTTGCGATTTTCATAGATTCGCCGAAATTGACCGAATCAGACGAAGAATTACCCGTGCGTAAACTGTACTTTACAAGCAAGCAAATTAAAAAGGAAATGCCGTTGGTTTGTACGGTTATAGATGCCTATGCAAAAAACGAGCTGCTTACGGCAATGTAAAATGAATCGACCGCGGACACTGTTATGTGTCCGCGGTCTTTTAGCATTGAGTAATTGCCCCTCTGCAGATAGCAGAGGGGCAGGGTTCTTTAACTGAGGCACTAGGCATGGCTTCGCCTATGTCAGTTATGTTATATGTTTTATTTTTCGAGTTTTTCGCGGTACTCGGTCGGAGATACGCCGATAATCTGCTTAAACATGCGTGAAAATGCAAACGGTTCATAGCCGACGGAATAAGCGACGCTTGAAATCGTCAGATTTGGCTCCATCAAAAACTCGCATGCTTTTTTCATTCGCAGACGAATCAGGTATTCCTGCGGCGAGGTTTCCATATACTGCTTGAACATGCGTGAGAAATACGAACGGTCAAGTCCGAGTGCGTTTGCGACATCGCTTATTGATATTTTATTGGGATAATTTATATCAAAGTACTGCAGAGCTTTTTCAATTAAGTTATTTGTGCTCCAGAATACATTGTTTGCGTCATATTTTGACACATATTTTGCAAGAATTGAAAAAATCTTGCAAACGTACATAGTCTGGTCGAATGGATTGTTTTGGTCAGACTCATAAAGTTCAATGAGTTTATCATAGCAGGGGATAATCTCTTCACCTAAGTTTTCAAACGCAAACATGGGGGTTATTTCCGAAAAATTCAGAGCGCGCAGGTATTTTGATATTGATGGGCTCCTAAAAAATAAACAATAATATTCCCAAGGGTCTGGGCGCTCCGTGTACAAAGTTATAATGGTTCCCGGAAAGGTCAGATACAGTTGTCCTGCGTGCATTGGGTGTTCAATACCGTTTAAGGTTAAAATTCCCTGACCTTTAGTTATGTAATTTAGTGTATAATAATCACGTATAATAGGTCCCCATGTATGCGAGGTGCTTTCAGGTTGTACGATAGGACACTTCTGATATCCGGAAAAAACACCGGATATATTAAACTCCATCGGTTTATACTTGCTGTATTTCGGGCGTAAATCGTCAAGGGAAATGTAAAAAGATTTCTTCTCGTTATTCATAAGAATATCCCCCTCTGCT
>JAZRUF010000112.1:0-4033 GCA_045652405.1 Eubacteriales bacterium
TCGGAACAAGTCCGTTTGCCGTCGGCGATTATTTCAAGAAACAGGGATATCAGGTCAAAACTTTTACAGGAGATAAGAAAATCTATAACCTTAATATTCCCGATGCCGACACATACATCGTCAGTTTCTGGAATTCAGATAAGGTCACTGATATGATCCACACCGTGTCAATGGACAAACTTCCAAACGGCAAGTACAAGATATATAATGTAGGAAAGAGTCGCACGAAGGAGGTAGATTCTCTGGACGCATATTTTCGTGAAAAAAACCGCGTTCCGCTTGTTTTACATTGCATAAAGAAAGGACGAAAAAAGTGAAAAAGAAACTTCTCATTTTAACTTTAATATGTTTTTTATTATCCCTTACTTGCGGATGCAACCGTGGAACTCCCAAATATCTCCCCGGAGAGGAGGTAGGAGACTCTCAATTCGTTTGGGTTTGCAAAGAACCTTTCGGCTTCTTCTTTCTACCTGATGACAATGAAGGTTATTACGGATTTTTGAAAGGATACATAGAAAAGGAAGGCGAGCTCAGTTGTTTCTATTCGGCATTTAACCTGATTGATGGAAGAACATATTTTTTAGAAGGTGAAAACATTGATGATCTTTTTTACCATGAGAGCTTTACGGGACATGCGTACCATTACAAAAACGATTTTAGCGTGTATATAAAAGACGATCTCATAAACTTCTTCGGTGGTGAGCTCCCGACTCTGCGGTTTGATAAAATGACAAAGGAAGCCTTTCTTGAGCAATATGGAGATATTAAGAACCTTTCAGAGCTTTTGCCATCAGAAACGACCAATGGCGGATAGAACATCATGCACATTCCCGGCACAGGGACAAATACCGCTAACTTAAACCCAACCTGCATTCGTTTGCCTTACCCCTGCGATTTTTCGCAGGGGTAATTTTTATATAATTGAAAATTTCTTCTCTGCAAAACAAAAAACTCTCAAGCGATTTATATATCGCCTGAGAGTTTTATTCTACTCTGCTGTTTCTTCTGAGGCATTATCTTCCGCCTCGGCGGGTGCATCATTCTGCGTCGCGTCCGCGCTCTGCTCGGGTGCAGGCTCTGCGGGAGAATCATTCTCCGCCGGCTCAGATGTGGGCGGGGCCTCGGGTGTAGGCTCAACCGACGGTGCATCCGGCGTTACAGTAGGAGTCTGCTCCGGCGCAGGTGCCGGTGTAGTGGGCTGGGCAGGTACGGACGGTGCAGGTGCAACAGCCCCGGCTGCCGCAGGTCCTACACGCACAATCTGCGTAAGCGGGACATACTTGGTGCGGTTTTCCTTATAGCTGGTTATAAGCTTACCGTTTGCGTCATATACGCTGCGGTAGACATCCATTGTGATACCCTCTTGTCCCTTTTGCTCAATAACTCTCTGGCCCGGTTTAAGGGTATTGTCATTTATAATCTTCTCGGTAAACGGTGTTGTTGAAAGTACCTTAGAGGTTATCTTAACCGTCTTTTTCGCGGTGCGCGTGCCCATTATTCTTACCGTGATATAGTTATTCTTCTGGAACGCGACCACCTTTATCGGATACTCACTGGTGTTCTCAAACTTATAATCTATCGAACCGTAAACAACCGTTGCATCCTGACCTTTGGGCGCATAATCGACGTAAAATGAATGGTTCTTGCGGCTTACCGTCTTCATATCCGCCTTCATTGCTGCCATGTACAGCGTCGAAGACACCTGGCAAATTCCGCCGCCTAAGCCGTCAACAATTTCGCCCTTGGAGAATATTGCAGCTTCTTTAAATCCGCGCGCTCTGGTTCTCGGGCCTACTGTCTCATTATACGAGAAAGTCTCGCCCGGGTTTAATACTTTGCCGTTAATAAGCTTCGCGGCTAAATTAACGTTGTGCGTACGCGCAACCTTCTTGGGGCTGAAATACGATGTGGATTCGCTGAGTACATCCTTAAAGAGCTTTGACTCGAGCATTATCGTTGTGACCTTTGGATTTGTTATCTTAAGGGCAACCTCAAAGCCTGCATCAGGATTCGCCTCAAGCTTAGCTTTTGCCGCCGCGAGGTCAAAGTCAACACCCACAACGTGCGGGACAATCTTGTGATTCTTACCCTCGGCGGTCATGGTTGCATCCGCAACGTCTTTATGCACCTGGGAATATACCGCGTCCATATCAAGTCGTTTTGCCTCTGCGAGCTGGGTTGACATTACAATATCGTCATACTTTTCCGTGTTAAATCTGTCAAGTATCTGCTCACGCAGAGCATCGGCATCAACCTTGAGACCGTCCACCGCCGGGGTTACCGTCATCTTCGCACCGTCAACTTTATACGCAGCGTCCACCGGCGCAACGTTATTCTGCTGTTCGACCTTGGCAATGACCGCGTTTATCGCATCTTTATCAAGCATTGCGGAGAGAGGAATATCGTGTTTTGCTACAAGACTTGCAAATACCGCCCACATTCTCGCGGGAATGGAGCCCTCACGCCCTACGTTCATCGCCGCCTGTGCCGCCGCAGTTGCATCACGTTCTGCCTTTAAGTCATTTGCTGTTACGTGCGTGATGTTATTATCGACCTTTATATCAAACTCAACCGCGCCATACTCTTCGGTTCCACGCGCATGCATGAGATCTTCTATTTCCGCTTGCGTCATACCTGATACCGGCTGACCTCCGACGGTTACACCCGCAAATGCCCTATCATATGAAAACGCATATACAGAAAGCGCGATGACCGCCACAATAATAACCGCAGCTATCGCCAAAAGCGATATTACAAGCTTTTTATTCATGCCTGCCTTCGCTTTATCTTTCTTTTTTTCATGCCCGGCTGTGCCGCGCGGTCTTGACCAAAGCTTCATCTTCTGCACCATCCACTTATAACCTAAAATTATGTATCTCTCCCTTTATTTTAAGTATATATTGATTTTACAAAAAATGCAATATATATGCGCGACTTTTCCAAACTTAAATTACAATAATAATTATATCAAATCCACCTGTTTTTTATGTCATCCCCAAAACCAATAACAGAAATTGCACATTATATTTTTCACCCCGCATCACAAACTATATCCGACATAAAAAACAAGGAGGTGAAATCACATGGTAATGGTACCTTCCGCAAGGGAAGCTATGGAACGTTTTAAGAACGAAGCTGCAGCTGAGGTCGGTGTTACCCTTAAGCAGGGTTATAACGGTGACCTGACCGCACGTCAGGCAGGCTCCATCGGTGGCCAGATGGTCAAGAAGATGATTATGGCTTATGAACAGAATTTAAGTAAGTAACAATTAATAAATGTTTTAATATACAGTGTCATCCCGAAAGAAATATCTCATTGCGATGCGGTATTTAATTTATTCGGGATGGCATTTTTATTCCGGCGGGCAAGATGCTAAAAGACCGCCTTAACAATTGCATGAAGCGTATTTTGCGCAATTATTAAGACAGCCTTTTGTTTTTGCTTTTTTAGTTTTCCATTTGCTTTCCCAGAAATCCCGCAACCGTCTGCGCAAGCTTATATTCGGTCTCGCCCATGAGAAGCTCGCCCTCGCCGCCTGCAAACACAACACAGCCGGACACATCGCCCTCGGAAATTATCGGCGCAGCAATCGCAATATACTGGTGTTCCACATCGTCGGAAATGCGTGTTTTGCAATCCTCTGTCTTGCAATGGAAAATCTGGCGATTTTCAATAATGCGCTCCAAATCCTCGCTTATGCGCTTTTCCATAAGCTCACGTCGCGCAGTGCCTGATACCGCAATGACAGTATCGCGGTCACATACCGCCGCGGTGTGGCCGGTGGTTTTATTGAGCGTATCGCAAATCTGCGATGCAAATGCGGAAAGCTCACCCACCGGCGAGTATTTCTTAAAAATAACCTCGCCATCCTTGTCTGTGTATATCTCCAGCGGGTCGCCCTCACGGATACGCATTGTTCTGCGGATTTCCTTGGGGATGACAACACGACCAAGGTCGTCTATACGGCGTACGATACCTGTTGCTTTCATTATATAAATCTCCTTGTTGTTTAATTTTACATTTCTATTGTTT
>JAZRUF010000113.1:0-4022 GCA_045652405.1 Eubacteriales bacterium
TAAAATGCCGAACATGACAGCGTTTCTTGACAGCATGGGAGAAGAGGCGAAAGCTGAGCTCATGGCACAGCGCACCAGCGGAGACGGAAAGATATATTCCGCACCGAGCTACGGCACACAGCGCGTAACCAATATCCGTACATGGCTCTACCGCAAGGACGTATTTGAAAAGCACGGTTTAGAGGTTCCAAAGACTTATGATGAGCTGTACGCAGTTGCGAAAAAACTTAAAGAGCTCTATCCGGATTCTTACCCGGTTTGCTTCCGCGAGGGACTTTTCAAGTTTGAAGATTTGTCCACCGCATGGCAGAATAACCTGACATATCTCCACTACTACGACTATGAGACCAAAGAGTGGAAGTTCGGTGCACAGCAGCCGGTTATGAAGGATATAATTGAATTCTTCCTCAAGATGGCAGACGAGGGCCTTGTTCCGCCAAACTTCATCACTATTGAAACAAAGAGCTGGGAAGAGCTTATGTCCACCGACCGTGGCTTCATTACTTTTGACTATGTTGTAAGAATTGATAGCTTCAACGTGCCAAACCGCTCTGAGAACCCGGAATACACTTTGGCATTGATGGCACCGCCTGTTCCAAATACAGACGGCGGAAACGCATCAATTGCAAAGACAAACCTGGATTTTTCAGGCTGGACTATCTGCAACACCGGCAAGGAAAAACAGATTGCAAATGCATTTAAGTTTGTTGACTGGATGTACTCACCTGAGGCTGTTGAGCTTTTGAGCTGGGGCAAGGAAGGCGAGACGTATAACGTAAACGCTGACGGCGAGAGAGAGTTTATCTTAGACGAAGGCGAGCAGGCAAACGTCAAATACGGTGTAGGAACATACGGACTGTATCAGGTTATTGATCAGGCGGCATATGAGAGCACATACACCAAAGAGAATATCGACGCTGCAATAGAGGTACAGAAGTATATTGAAGAAAACTCCAACCCGACCAAGTGGCTGGCGCTCAGCGAGGAAGAGGACAACAGAGCTGCCGCTATAGTAGACGATTTAAAACCCTACTGCGAAGAGCAGCTTTCAAAGTTCCTGTTAGGTCAGCAGCCGATGAGCGAATGGGATAATTTCCAGAAAGGTCTTATTGAAATGGGCGTAGAGGAGCTTTTGGAAATTTATACCGAGGCATATAACCGCATTATGGAGTAATGCGTCTTATTGAGCAAAGTTTTATTTAAAAACAAAATGCACTTAATAAGGCAATTCCGGCGGGCTTTAATACAAGGATGAGGCGATAAGGAAAATGAGATTGTTAATTAAAAATGCCAAATGGCTGTGTGCACCGTGGAATACGGAGGAGCCGCCGGTTTTCAGAAAAGAAATACCCTTGGACAAGGACGTAAAAAACGCGCAGCTTACAGTGACCGCGATGGGAATATATGAGGCGGTAATAAATGGGAAGCGCGTTAGCGATTATCTTTTCGCTCCGGGCTGGACAATGTATGAGAAAAGACTTCAGTATCAAAGCTATGACGTGACCTCGCATTTAAAGCGCGGGGACAATATTCTGGACATAACCGCCGGAAACGGCTGGTGCGTTGGTAAAATAGGCTATGAAGGTCGGCAGAAGCTGTGGGCTGATAAGCCTGAGATACTGGCAGTGCTTGAGATTGAATATGCGTCAGGCGAAAAGGCTACGTATTTGACCGATGATACATGGAAGGTCGGCAAAGGTCCGATACGTTCATCCGATTTCTTCGACGGTGAAGTATACGATGCGCGCATTGAGCCATGTGAGTTCACCGCACCCGAAATATGCAATCGCGGATATGATAACCTGATACCGCAGGAGGGCGATGAAATCCGCGTTATTGAAGAAGTTAGGGTAAAGCAGGTTATTATAACACCAAAGGGCGAGACTGTGCTCGACTTCGGGCAGAACATAACCGGCATGGTGGAATTTGAAGTTAAAGCAGCCGCGGGCGATGAAATTGAGATTAATCACGCGGAGGTACTTGACGCTGACGGCAATTTTTATACTGAGAATTACCGAGGAATAACCGCGCATACAAAGTATGTGTGCAAAGAGGGATGGCAGAAATACTGCCCGCACTTCAGTTTCCAGGGATTTCGATATATCCGCCTTAACAAGTGGCCATGTAGTATAAAGGACGTAAACGACGCGGCGGGCATTAAAGCCCTTGTTGTGCACACGGTTATGGAACGCACCGGTGACTTCAAATGCTCGGATGCGGCGGTAAATAAGCTCTTTGAAAACATCGTTTGGGGACAGAGAGATAATTTTCTCGATGTACCCACCGACTGTCCGCAGCGCGATGAGCGCTGCGGCTGGACGGGTGACGCGGTGGCATTCATCCGCACTGCAAGTTATAACTACAATGTCGAAAAGTTTTTCCGCAAATGGCTACGCGATTTAAAGGTATGCCAGGCAGAAAACGGCAGTGTACCCAGGGTTGTTCCCAATATTCTCTATGATGACTGTGCATGCGCTGCATGGTCAGATGCTGCGGTTATTTGTCCGTGGCAGATTTACATGACCTACGGAAACAAGGATGTGCTCCGTGAGCAGTTTGACAGCATGCGCAGATGGGTTGAGTTTGTCCGCTCTCAGGGTGAGAATGAGTACCTTTGGGAGAGCGGCAGACAGTACGGAGACTGGATGGCGTTTGACGGTCCGTGCCCGTGGGAGGATATATCCCAAGAGGCGGAATATTCTGGCGGAACACATCCGTATCTGGTCTCGAGTGCGTTTTATGCTTACTCCACGAGCCTGCTTGTAAAAGCGGGAAATGCACTGGGCAAGGACATGAGCGAGTATTCGACACTTCATGAAAAAATCCGAAGCGAGTTCCAAAAGCAATATATGGCGGATGGAAAGATAATATCCAATACTCAGACCGCGTGGACACTTGCACTCCAGTTTGATTTGGCACCCGACCGTGAGGCGGCGGCTGAAAATCTTGCCACGCTCATAAGAGATGCCGGCGGTGCACTTAAAACCGGATTTGTCGGCACTCCCCATCTTCTGCATGCACTGAGCGATAACGGATACGAAGAATTGGCGTATTCACTCCTGCTCAGAAGCGAATGTCCGTCATGGCTGTATGCGGTTGAACGCGGCGCGACCACCATGTGGGAGCGTTGGGACGGAATATTACCCGACGGAAGCGTAAATAAATCCGCCAATAATTCGTTTAACCACTATGCCTATGGCGCGGTGGGTGACTGGCTTTATCAGACCGCGGCGGGAATTGCGCCGACCGAGCAGGCGCCCGGATTTAAGCATATACGCTTTGCACCAAAAAGCGATGCTCGTCTTGACTGGTGCAAGGCGGAAATTAAAACCGCGCACGGTAAGGTATCCGGCGGATGGAGCCGCGAGGACGGAAAGATTACATATGAGCTTGAGGTTCCTAACGGCTGCACAGCGGAGATTGCACTGCGCGGCATTAACGAAACCGTAGGCGGCGGAACCCATAAATTCGTTTACGAAGAAACCCCGGCAATAAAACAGTTAAAAGCAGATGAACTCATCTGCCAAAAATAAATAAAAAAGGAGAAATCAAAAATGAAAAAGCAAAAATTCCAGGCACTCTTAGTTGCGCTGTGCATGCTGGTATCTGTGATACCTGCAATGACTGCACCTGCGGCACAGGCAACCGACCCGGCAACGCAGGTGATTGAACTGGTCTCGAAAACAGGCAGTGCCGTGCAGGCTATCAGTGCAAGCTTTGATGCTGGATATGATTGGCAGCCAAATTATGACAAGAGCAGTAAAGCGGTGCGAGACTATTATACAAATAGTACTTTAGCAGACATGAATGTAGGGTATACTAAAATATACCTTCAGGATTCCGGTGACTATGCAACATTGGATTTTAAGGTTAAAGCAGATGGATACTACAACATCGATGTAACAACTCTTGATTTAGACAGCTTACCTAATTATAATGCTACGGTATCTGTTACTATTGATAAAGCACCGCTTGGATCTGTGACTCAGCTATTTGATAGCAACACAGCTGATAACAGCCAT
>JAZRUF010000114.1:0-6462 GCA_045652405.1 Eubacteriales bacterium
CCAACTTTTGAAGCAAAGCGGCACATTCAGAGAAAACGAGGCTGTAAACGATAGAGTTATGGACTCTAACGACCTTGAGCGTGAACGCGGTATAACCATTCTGGCAAAAAACACTGCGGTTAAGTTTAACGATGTAAAGATAAATATTATTGACACTCCGGGGCACGCGGACTTCGGCGGCGAGGTTGAACGCATACTCAAGATGGTAAACGGCGTTATCCTGCTTGTTGACGCGGCAGAAGGCCCGATGCCACAGACGCGTTTTGTTCTCCAACGCGCGTTGGAGCTCGGACATCGCGTTATAATCGTGGTTAATAAAATTGACCGTCCGGACGCACGCCTTGACGAGGTGGGCGATGAGGTTTTAGAGCTTTTGTTTGACCTTGATGCAAACGAGGAGCAGCTCAATTCCCCGGTTCTGTTCTGCTCAGCGCGCGAAGGCATTGCAGGCACCGAGCCTGATGCCATGCAGGATAGCTTAAAACCGCTGTTTGAACAGATAGTAAATTATATCCCCGCACCCGAGGCGAATGTCGAAGAGCCGCTGCAGCTTTTAGTTTCGGCTATTGACTATAACGAATATGTCGGAAGAATAGGCATAGGCCGCATTGAGCGCGGTGTGCTGCGCCAAAATCAGGAGATTGCAGTGTGCGACTATCACGAACTTCGCGCACCTAAAAAATCAAAAATAACCGCTATATATCAGTTTGAAGGCTTAAACCGCACCCCGGTTGATACTGCAACCGCGGGAAACATCGTGGCGTTTTCCGGAATGAGCGATATAACCATCGGCGATACGGTTTGTGCAACCGATGCGCAGGAGCCGCTTCCGTTTGTAAAAATCTCGGAGCCGACGGTGGAGATGACTTTCTCGGTAAATGACTCTCCGTTTGCAGGACGCGAGGGCAAATTTGTAACCACGCGCAACATCCGCGACAGGCTTGACCGTGAACTTTTAAAGGACGTATCTCTGCGTGTAAGTCAGGTTGACGGTTCGGCAGACTCCTTTAACGTCGCCGGACGCGGTGAAATGCATCTATCCATATTAATTGAGACCATGCGCCGCGAGGGATATGAATTTCAGGTAAGCACCCCGCGCGTACTCATGCGTGAGCTTGACGGTGTGCTCTGCGAGCCGCTTGAGCAGCTTCTCATAGATGTTCCCGAGGAGTCCATGGGCGCGGTTATGGAAAAGATGGGCCAGCGCAAGGGCGAGCTTCAGAAGATGACCCCGGTCGGCAGCCGCATGAGGATAGAATACTTAATTCCGTCGCGCGGTCTTTTCGGCTATCGCAGTGAGTTTCTTACGGATACCAAGGGTGAAGGTATTTTAAACACGATTTTCCACGGATACGCGCCGTTTAAAGGCGATATTCCGCGCCGCTCGGTCGGCTCTCTTGTAGCCCATGAAACCGGCGAAGCGGTTGCATACGGTCTCTTTAACGCGCAGGAGCGCGGTGTAATGTTCATTGAGCCGGGTACACCGGTATACGAGGGCATGGTCGTCGGCTTCTCACCCAAGGGCGAGGATATAACCGTAAACGTATGCAAGCGCAAGCAGCTTACCAACATGCGCGCATCAGGAAGTGACGATGCGCTTCGCCTTATCCCTCCGCGCAGAATGAGCCTCGAGCAAACGCTTGAATTTCTGGCGGATGACGAGCTTATGGAGGTAACTCCCGAAAACATCCGTATCCGCAAGCGTATTTTAGACCACGCAACGCGCATGAAAATGGCAAAGCGCGCAGCGGATTAATCTTTAATATTTTAAAAAGCCTTTTCCTGACGGATAAGGCTTTTTTTGTGTATTTAATTATGCTATACTATATAATATGATTGAGCTGTACTCAAAATTCGGAGGTGCACGTTATATGCGGCGCATATTATATACAGGTCTTGTTTTTATTTTTCTTCTGCTCTCCGCATGCGAACTTGAGGACCCGTCTTTAAACGAGACGAGCACCTTGCAAAACCACGAGCAAAGTACACCTGACATTGTAAAGGACACGGTTTTTGGCTTTGCGTACA
Organism: Eubacteriales bacterium; assembly: GCA_045652405.1. Taxonomy (GTDB): domain Bacteria; phylum Bacillota; class Clostridia; order Oscillospirales; family JAAYXM01; genus JAZRUF01. The sequence goes on from JAZRUF010000114.1 coordinate 2,029, forward strand.
CGGACGAGGAAAAAATGAACCCTCTTACAACTAAAAACAAAATTAATTTAGAGCTTTTCGGGCTTGTTTACGAAGGTCTGTTTGAGCTTGATGAAAATTTTGAGCCGGTAGGCATACTCTGTGCGGGCTATGAAATAAACGGAAACACGTACCGTTTTAAACTCAAAGACGGCGTAACATTCAGTGACGGAACGCCTCTTCGCGCAAACGATGTGGTTTTCTCATTGCGCCTTGCAATGCAGCCAAACTCATACTATGCATCACGCCTTACAAACATAGCAAATATCAAGGCGGACGGAAACTCTGCGGTTCTTATAACCGTAAACAGATACACCGGAAATCTTCCGTGCCTTTTAGATGTTCCGATTATAAAAAGCGAAAGTGATGCCGCCAAAATCGCCCTCGGTACCGGTGCATATGTGCTCGGAACAAACGAGCGCGGAGAGTACCAGCTAACCGCGAGAGACGGTTGGCACGTTGGTAAACCCTTGCCGTACAGCCACATTGAGCTTACTAAGGTTGCAAGCGCGGATGAGTTGGTTTTCGGATTCGAGTCGCGCGATATTGACGTGTTAAGCGTTGACCCCACGAGCCCGAATGCCATGCAATTTCGCGGCGAGTATGAGCTGCGCGAGTATTCGACTACTATTTTCCAATACATGGGTTTTAATATGTCAAACTCAACTTTACGCAACGCTCACGTACGTCGGGCAATCGCTTGCGCTATAGACCGCGAAGCAACTGCAAGTCAGGACTTTGCTCAGCTTGCAGACGTTACCTGCCTGCCCATACATCCGAGCAGCCCTGCATATGAGAGTGAAACCGCGGATACCCTCGCCTTTTCCCTTGAAAAAGCATACTCCCTGCTTACTTCGGCAGGTTTTACCGACGCAGACGGTGACGGCAGATTGGAAAACCAAAACGGCGGTGATCTTAGCTTTAGACTACTCGTAAATTCCGAGAACAAAAGCCGTGTGGCACTCGCGCGACGTATAAGCTCAGACCTTGCAAAGATAGGCGTTACGGTTAGCGTTGATGAAAAGAAGTGGGAGGATTACCTATCCGCTCTCTATGCAGGCAATTTTGATACGTATCTTGCAGAGGTAAACTTAAGTGCCGACTTTGATATTTCGCGACTTATCCGAACCGGTGGTTCTCTCAACTACGGAAGATATTCATCGACGGATACGGATGCATGTTTAGATGCATTCAATGCAGCGACTCTACGAAAAAGCGATGAAGCGTTGCGGTTTTACAATAATTTCGTACTGCAGGTGCCGATTGCACCGATTTCATTTAAGAAGAACTCACACATGACGCACCGTGACGCTTTTGAAAACATTTCATTTACCCAGCGTAATATATTTTACCATTTTTATAATTGGAGGCCTATTAGATAGCAATGGAAAGACGAAGTGGAATTTTAATGCACATAACCTCTCTTCCCGGTGCTCAGGGTTGTGGTACAATCGGGCGTGAGGCATATGCATTTGCAGATTTTTTAAGTGCATCTTCTCAAAGCTACTGGCAAATTCTGCCGACTTGTCCAGTGGATGAAACCGGCTCACCGTATCACTCGGTATCCGCACGTGCCGGCTGCCACCTGCTTATTGATTTAGAACCGCTTGTAGAGGACGGAACCCTTACAGCAGAAGAGTTATCATCCCTCTCCGCATTTAGCGCTACACGAGTGGATTATCCCAAGCTTTCCCTCGCCAAAGATAAACTTCTTCGCACGGCATATATGCGCTCGCGCTCGACTCTGCGTGACAGACTTTGCGCATTTTACGCGGAAGAAGCAAGCTGGCTTTCCGATTACGCGCTTTTTATGGCGCTACACGAATTCTTTTCCCACCGTCCTTGGCACACATGGGATGAACCGCTAAAGCACCGTGAAGGTTGGGCGCTTGATGAGTGGCGAAGTAAGCTCTCTGACGATGTAGGCTACCACGTATACGTACAATATCTGTTCTTTACTCAATGGCAGAAGTTCAAAGAATACACAAATAACCGAGGAATACGTATAATCGGAGATTTACCGATTTATGTTGCAGAGGACAGCGCAGATGTATGGGCAAATCAGCAGTTTTTTGAACTTGATGAGGATTGCCGTCCATCCCGCATAAGCGGTTGCCCGCCAGATGCATTTTCCCCGGACGGTCAGCTTTGGAACAATCCGCTCTACCGCTGGGATATTCTGCAGCAGCACCACTATTCATGGTGGATAGACCGCTTACGCGCAGGGCTTAGGCTTTATGACGTGCTGCGTCTTGACCATTTCCGCGGGTTTGAGGCTTACTGGGCAGTAGACAGAAATGAACCAACTGCAAAAAACGGATGTTGGGTGCAAGGTCCGGGCATGGATTTGTTCCGTGCAGTGTGCTGGCAGATGGGTATTATTCCCGTAATTGCAGAGGATTTGGGCTTTTTAACCGACGGTGTTGCCGCGCTGTTGCGCGAAAGCGGCTTTCCCGGCATGCGCGTGCTTGAGTTTGCATTCGATAAAAATCCGTCAAACCCCTATCTTCCGCACAATTATGAGCGCAACTGCGTGGCTTATACCGGAACCCACGATAATAATACGGTTCTCGGTTGGGCGGATGAACAAGCACAGGACACACTCTGTTTTGCAAAAAAATACTTGGGTGTGACGGATACTAAAGACATGGCAGATGCGTTTTTACGCACGGTTTGGGCATCCGCAGCAGACCTTGCAATTGCGCCAATACAGGACTTTCTCGGTATGGGCGCAGATGGGCGCATGAACATGCCCGGAACAGTCGGCGGAAACTGGAGCTTTAGAATATCTTCAGATGACATTACCGCCGAGCTCGCAGATAAAATCCGCGAACTTACTCATATGTTTTCTCGAAATCCGTGATTGACACTTTTTCTTATTTTTGGTATACTGATATAGCTGTGCGGGCGTGGTGGAATTGGCAGACACGTTGGTCTTAGGAGCCAATGCTTTCGCGTGCAGGTTCAAGTCCTGTCGCCCGCACCAAACAAAGGATATGCACTTTTGTGCATATCCTTTGTTTTTTACGCACATTTTACTTTAATCTCATTGTGATTTTACCGACAATTTGGTATAATAAAAATAAGGAGATGAATTTTAATATGGCTAACATAAATTTCAACGAAAAAAAAGGTTTTATATGCGATATGGACGGCGTAATATACCACGGCAACAGGATTTTGCCGGGTGTTTCCGAGTTTATAGATTGGCTGCATAAAACCGGCAAGGAGTACTTGTTCCTGACAAACAACAGCGGCTATACCCCTAAGGAGCTTAACATGAAGCTTGCACGCATGGGGCTCGATGTTCCCGAGCACCATTTTTATACGAGTGCACTTGCAACCGCTGAGTTTCTCAAAGAGCAAGCACCTGGTTGCTCGGTCTATGCACTTGGCGAAGCAGGGCTTCATAACGCACTCTACAATGCGGGGATTTTCATGAATGATGTAAATCCGGACTATGTAGTAATCGGGGAAGCGAAGTCCTATAATCTTGACACTCTGACAAAGGCGACAAATCTAGTCCTGCGCGGCGCAAAGCTCATCGGCGCAAACTCAGATGTATCCGGACCTATTGAAAACGGCATAGCTCCCGCTTGCCGCGCACTCACCGCGCCTATCGAAATGGCAACCGGCAAACAAGCATACTACTGCGGAAAGCCAAATCCGCTCATGATGCGCACAGGTCTTAAAATGCTCGGATGCCATGCGGCTGAAGCTGTTATGGTTGGCGACCGCATGGATACGGACATAATCTCAGGCTTGGAGAGCGGCATGTCAACCGTGCTCGTTCTCTCGGGTGTCTCCACAAGAGAAACTCTTGACACCTACGCATACCGTCCGACAATGGTTTTTGACGGAGTTGGAGACATCGTAAAGTTTGCAAATAATTAAACAAAAACAGGGCATACGTTTTGATTGACGTATGCCCTGCTGCGGTTATATGCGAGCACGTGTTATTTTCCAAAATCTTCCAGTATGATGCATTGAAGAAATAACTTTATTGTCAAATATTACAAAAGTGTAAATAACACTTGCAAAATTCATTCAATTGCACTATAATATTTCAGTCACTGACGGATTACTACATATTAAAATATATATTCAAACAGGCGTATATTAAAATTTCGCTTACTTTGTGTTTATTTTAAACACCGTCAGTTTCCACAAAAAGTTCTTTGTTTAGGAAGTGATAAAAATGCAGACGTTGGTCTTTTTAATACTCTTCCCGCTCGTCGCCGCACTGGCAATGTTCGCGGTAAAGAATCAAAAGGCACGTCGTCTTCTCGTCCGCATCTCGGCAGTAGCACTGTCCGCTGCCGGAATATTCTTGGCTTGGCAGTACTTCGGTTCAACCCAGGAGATGTTTGAAATCTCGCCTGGGCTTTTGACCTACGTATTCCTCGCGGCGGAAAT
>JAZRUF010000115.1:0-5112 GCA_045652405.1 Eubacteriales bacterium
ATCGGCTCGCCGGGTGTAAGTTCTTGCATTGGGAATGACAGCACATCAGTGGGTTTATCCAGTTCGCGGTGCTCGCGGTTTAATTCGCGGATTCCCGCATCATCGGTTATCATTACATAAATATCACAAGCGGTTTCAACCCCCTGATGCGCAAGCGTTGCTCGTATCGCGCTGTCAATCTGCTGCATATGAGAATCCGTACAGCCGAGCTCTTCGGATACCGGAATTATTGATATATTATGCTTATCCATGTTCTACCTCCTTGCGCGATTTTTGCGCTCCTGCTCATATTTGTCATACGCTTTTATGATGCGCTGAACCAGAACATGACGCACAACATCCTTATCACTTAGCACGCACTGCGCTACATCATCGACATTTTTGAGCACGCGCATCGCCTCTTTAAGGCCGGACGTTTTACCGTCAGGCAAGTCAATCTGCGTAATATCGCCGGTGATTACCGCCTTTGAGCCAAACCCCAGGCGCGTCAAAAACATCTTCATCTGCTCCGGGGTTGTGTTCTGCGCTTCGTCAAGAATTATAAAAGAGTCATCAAGTGTGCGTCCGCGCATATACGCAAGCGGTGCGACCTCTATATTCCCGCGCTCAAGGTATTTCTGATACGTCTCCGCACCGAGCATATCAAAAAGGCCGTCATATAATGGGCGCAGATATGGGTCAACCTTGCTCTGCAAATCGCCGGGCAGGAAGCCGAGCTTTTCACCCGCTTCAATCGCTGGGCGCGTAAGGATTATGCGGTTTATTTGCTTATCGCGGAATGCCGCAACCGCACATGCGACGGCTAAGTATGTTTTTCCAGTACCCGCAGGACCCACGCCTAAAGTTATCGTATTGTTTTGTATAGACTTTATATAATCCTTCTGACCTATGGTTTTAGGTTTTATGGGCTTGCCCTTTACGGTTACACAGATAACGTCCCCCGCAAGCTGCTGGATTTTATCCTCATTATTTTCCGCGACCAAATCCATAACATAGCGTATGTTCTGCTCGTTTATCGCCTCACCTCTTGATGAAAGCGAGAGCAGGCTTTCAATGACGCGCACCGCGCGGCTTACGTCTTCTTCATTACCGCTTACCTTAAGCTCAGTATCGCGGTTTACTACTTTCACGCCCAGCTCACGCTCCATAAGCGTTATGTTCTCGTCAAAAGAGCCAAATACGCTTATTATTTGATCCAGACGGTCAACATTTATGGTCTTCTCTGTCATAAGTTAAGTGCTCACTCACCTTTCGGTATCTTTTGTTCGACTCCGATTTCCTCCTCGCACTCGGCAGTCATGGTAACACGCGCAACATTTCCTTTAAACCCCGCCGTATATCTTCGCTCAAGCACTTTACCGTCCGGTCCTAAACTGAGAACATTCTCCAGCCCTTGAGACAGATATTCAAGTGCGGCTTCAGGGGGGATATTCGCGCTCTCCGTAACGTATTCTTTAAACTGCTCAGTCTCAAGCGCTATCGGCAAACGTATATCCCACGGCAAAGTTAAAACGGTTGTTTTTACTATTTTATCACATTTGTCATACGGAATTCTACTGTTTACGTATAATTTTAATCTGCGTCCCGAAAAAACAAGTGTTTTTCTCTGACTTTCACGTCCGGTATATGTTTTAAAATCGGTTTTCATGGGGAAAAGCGATGTAACAGTATACCATGTGCGGGCGCGCACCTGCGCTTTGGCGCGTGTTACGACAGTCGTTCCTGTTCTTCCGGTCATGTAACTGCTTGCAAGAAGCTGCCCCTCCGTCACGGTATCTCCTTTTTGTACCTCTTGCGTCCCGGATTGAACCACTATCGAAGTTATTATGCCACCGCGCCTTGCAACTATGCTGCACGGCTCATCTTTTTCGCTTTCGACCTCCGGTGCGTCCACCCTTTTGCGCACGTGTACATCCGCATGGCTTCCGGTTATGTTTACTCCTACATATATAAGTTCCGGCATTTTTATAAGTATCTCATTTTTAATATTTGATATATTTATATGAGGGACATAAGAGCCGATATATACGCCATTTTCTTCTAAGTATTTTTCGAGTTTTTCTTTTTCCTCACCACCGCAGCCAGATATATCTATCACCCACACAAACGATGTGAGCACCCATGCTATTGCTGCAAACACTATAAGTCCCGCAATGAGAATTCCCCGCTTTTTAAATTTGACGGTAAAGAAAGGAAGACCGTGCTTTGACACGATATGTAATTTACACATAGCTTTTTTTGCATACGGTCTGAGCTTGCGGTAGTTTGATACCCTGACTCTTACCTTTATTAAATCAGGGGCAACTCTCTCCATTCCCCAAAATCCTATTTGATTTTGCGAGCACAGATTCAGAAATCGTTCTATATACGCACCGCGCACCTCTATAAGAACCCAGCCGAGGAAGAAATTCAAAATTCCAAGCATATCTTCTTTCTCCTATACGCGTATAAATTCAATAGTTTGTATGTCACCTGTAAGCTTAAGCTCATTTGCCGTCATAGAGGTAACTGCAAGACGACTTCCGGTTACACGCAAAATATTTTTTCCCGCATTAATTTTTATCTCAGTATCCGTATACTCCAAAATACCCTTGTGATTTTCAATAAAAAACTCCCGCGTACCGGTTATTTCAATATGCGTAACCCCTGCAACCGCCTCCGCCGGTATATCAAGTATTTCGGCTGCACGCTCAAGAAACCCAATGTTATTTTCCTTACCTGACATATCTCAACACACCCCCGCATTTATTAATTTAAGCATATAAAAGTCTATGCCGCAGTGCGTATAAATTGAACTAAAAAGTTCCGCCTGAACACAGGCGGAACTTTTTAATTTAAATTATGACAACCGGCTTAATGAGGTCACTCGGCTTATCCTTCATAAGCATGAGCGCTTCTTCTACATGCCGAAATCCGTTAAACCTGTGTGTTATAAGCTTGGACGTATCAAGCCTCCCGGACATCATAAGCGCGGCAAGCTTTTCCATGCGCCGCCTTCCTCCAGGCATAAGACCTCCTGCAATGGTTTTATGCCCCATTCCGCAACCCCATTCAACTCGCGGAATCGGAATATTGTCAGCACCGCCGAGGTAATTTACGTTTCCTATGCAACCGCCCGGTTTTAACATTTTAACCGCTTGAGAAAATGTGCTCTCATCTCCTCCGGCTATCACTACACGGTCAACTCCGGCACCTTTTGTTTTCTCCATTATCTGCTCTACAATATCCCCATCTTTGTAGTTTATCGTATCGGTAGCGCCGTATTCAAGTGCAGTCTTGACGCATACAGGGCGCGAGCCGACCGCAAAGAGCCTTGCAGCACCGCGAAGCGCCGCCGCCGCGACAGACATAAGTCCGACCGGTCCTATACCTATAACACATACATCGTCTCCAAACTGCACATCCGCAAGCTCAACACCGTGGAATCCGGTCGGAACCATATCACTTAGCATCACAGCCGAAGCAACATCCATTCCTTCAGGAAGATATGCCAAATTTCCATCCGCTTCATTTACGTGAAAGAACTCCCCAAAAACACCATCTTTAAAATTGGAGAATTTCCACCCTGCCAGCATACCGCCTGAGTGCATCGAATACCCTGCCTGCGCCTCTTGAGACATCCAGTCCGGTGTTATTGCGGGAACCAGAACCTTATCACCTGGTTTAAAATCGTGCACAAGAGAGCCGACTTCCACAACCTCGCCTACAGCTTCATGCCCCAAAATCATATCACTTCGCTCGCCGAGTGCTCCTTCCCAAACCGTATGAATATCCGAGCTGCACGGCGAAACCGCAATAGGTCTTACTATCGCATCAAGCTCTCCACATGCCGGACGCTCCTTTTCAATCCACGACACCTTACCTATCGCATTCATTGCAAAACCTTTCATTTAACACCACTCCAAAAAAATTAAGATGGATATTTTCTATAATACCCATCTTAATACAAGTTATACAAAATATGCCGCAAGCAATTTATGCTTTTGAGATTACAGACTACGCCTGTACTGTTCGGGAGTCTGACCGCTTTCTTTTTTAAACGTACGCACGAAATTGCTTACATCCCCAAACCCGCATTTTGTGCTTATCTCGGAAACCGTAAGCTCTGTAGAAAACAGAAGTTCCTTTGCACACGATATGCGCGATAACATCATATATTGCTTTGGCGAATACCCAGTCCACTCCTTAAATGCATGCGAGAGGTAGTATGGACTTAAAAACATCTCTTTTGCAATATCTGCTATGGAACAGTCCTCGGCAAAATGCTCGTCAAGATACTGTTGCACCTGATAAATTGCAGGGCTTACACCCTTTTTCGGTTGCGGAAACTGCTCCGGATGCAGGCGATATGTCATTATCATAAGCTGCATAAGCTGCGCCGCCAACATCTCATTTCTAAACGGCTCATCAATGTTTGAATTTTTATGCATTTCATCAAATAGCCTGTCCACCCTTTCCGCATCTGCACTCATATCAAACACATGGCAGAAATTCTTTGCACGGCTGACAAACACCGAGCGTAGCTTCGGGTCGGGTATCATGCGGTTTAACTGTTCGGGCGAAAGCTCTATGTAATAGCGCAAATACTCGCCTTCATCCTCAATCACCTCTATGCTGTGCTCTTCCATTCGACTTATAAGCATAAGGCAATTTGGGCGCGCAATGTATTCATGCTCACCAACCAAAAGCTTAACCGCACCACCCTTTACATACAGTATCTGATGTGCATTGTGAAAATGCTTTATAAACTGCATCTGCCGGTTTGTAAAAACACAAGCCAGCCCTCCTGACGCAACACTCATTTCAACACCTTCGTTCCATAACACAGCAAATTTTACATATAACATGGCAATTTAATATGACACTTGCCTTAAAATCTGTGGTAGAATATAATGCAGAGCTTTTGATAGCTCTGTATAATTTTGCTCATTTTTAAATTATATACTATTGCGGCAAATAATACAAGGGCATGAAAAGATGAACTAGGAGCGTTTTAAATTTCAAACCTTAGATGATGTAAGGCAAAAATTACATTAACTTGAGGTCAGTCGCCCTCTTTCATCTGACTTGAGCATACTCTAAACTCCTGTCAGAGTCGGAGCTCATACCATT
>JAZRUF010000116.1:0-1931 GCA_045652405.1 Eubacteriales bacterium
GGAATTGAGCAGAGCGCTTGCGAGAACGCAAAGAAGATGATTGAGGCTATAGTCCTTGATCCGGAAGTCGGCGCGCTCTACTACGGTAAGGTAGTCCGTATCCTGCAATTTGGCGCATTTGTTGAGCTTGCTCCGGGTAAGGACGGAATGGTCCACATCTCAAAGCTTGAAAATCGCAGAGTCGAAAAGGTTGAGGATGTTCTCAACATCGGCGATATGACCTGGGTAAAGGTAACTGAAATCGACGATAAGGGCCGCATCAACCTCTCTCGTAAGGATGCATACGCTGAGCTCGAGAAGCACGGCGAAATTTTGGAAAACTAAAAAACAATCTGTAAGGGGGCAGGCCTTTAAAGGCTCTGCCCCTGATTCTATATATAAGAAGTGGCGTGATACAATGGCAGAACAAAAAATAAAATCTGAAATACTCCCAAACGGTGTCAGGATAGTATATGAAAAGCTTTCACATGTCAGCACGGTTGCGATAGGTATCTGGGTGCAATCCGGAGCACGGCATGAACCCAAAGAGCTTTGCGGCATATCCCATTTTATAGAGCACATGGTTTTTAAAGGTACAAATGAACGCTCAGCTCGTGATATAGCCGAGCAGATGGACGGCATAGGCGGCCAGATAAACGCGTTTACATCAAATGAATGCACGTGCTTTTACGCGCGTTCACTCGATACGCATTTTTACCTTGCTGCAGATGTCCTCTGTGATATATTCTTTGGTTCAAAGTTTGCCGACGCTGATATAAGAAGCGAACGCAACGTAATATATGAAGAAATAGGTATGTACGAGGACTCGCCGGAGGATTTGGCAGTTGACCGTTTAAACGAGGCGGTTTTCCGTGGCTCATCCTTAGGTCGCCCTATTCTGGGCACGAAAAAGACACTGCGTACATTCAATAGCCAGATACTCAGAAACTATAGGGATACGCATTATACCTCCGAGGGTATAATTGTCTCCGTTGCGGGAAACTATTCCGAGGACCAACTCAAAGCGCTTAAAGAGCGATTTTCAAAACTTCCACATAGCCAAAGGATATATACTCCTGAGGCAAAGTATAACCGCGCGGTAACTCTCAGGAGAAAACCTATAGAGCAAAACCACCTGTGCATAGCATTCCCGATGCCTGGCTACAGTAACGACGACCGCTTTGCAATACAGCTTCTCAGCTCAATTTTGGGCGGCGGTATGTCCTCAAGGCTCTTTCAGTGCGTGCGCGAGGAAGCGGGACTGTGCTATTCCATCGCGTCATTTACCGGAACCACCGCCGAGCAAGGACTTTTCTGCATAAACACCGCACTAGGGCGCGAAACCGAATCCGAAGCTATAGATCTTATTATGGAGGAAATTGACTCAATTTGCCAATCAGGAGTTGAGGACCTGGAGCTTTTCAGAGCGCGTGAGCAGCTTAAGGCGAATATCATGATGGGTATGGAGAATACTAATGCCCGAATGAATAATCTTGCCCAAAATATGTTGCGCTATAACCGGATAATCACACCGGATGAAACCATGCAGCGGATAGATGCGGTGACAAAAGAGGACATTCTCGCCTGCGCACGAAATGTTCTGGACAGTAAAAAAATGTCATTTTCCGGTGTGGGCGAGCTTAAAAGTGCGGACTGGTACAAGCGCAGATTTAACCTTTTATAAGAAATGTGCATAAAAGGAAAAAGATTGTCATGAATTTGTCAAAAAAGGCGATTGCTAATTGACGGAAAATCGAATAAAATATATATTGGCAAAATAATGAAAGGAGCAAAGTGAAATGAGTTTAACAACGAATAAACACGTAAACCAATGGGTAGAAGAGATGATCGCGCTCACAAAGCCTGAGAAGGTAGAGTGGATAGACGGAAGCGAGGCACAGCTTGACGCACTGAGAGCGCAGGCAGAAGCAACCGGAGAGATCATCAAATTG
>JAZRUF010000117.1:0-6922 GCA_045652405.1 Eubacteriales bacterium
GTATCATGAGCCAAGCGCGCTATAAGAAATTCTATAACCTCGCTCTTACCGCCGAGTTTCAACTCCGCATCCGCCTCAAGGCATAAGCGAATGCCCATCTCTACCCACTCAAGTTTTATACGTGAAGCGGTTCTGAGTAAAAGCTTTGCAGGATAATCCGACTTCATTCCCCAAATGCGCATAATTTCACCCGCACCCTGACCTTTGCGTAATATTAGACACGCTGTATGCAGTTGCCTGAACTGACGGCCAATAAGCGCGGCAATCTGAATAGGTTCCTGATTTAGCGTTTCAAGTTTTTGCGCAATCTCCATCGCCTGCTGATATTTTTTTGCAGCAACCGCATCGGTTAAATCAAATACAACCGCTTCAGGATTTGGTGACGCAACCGCATCTATGTCACTGCGGGTTATTTCACTTTTCTTTGAATATGCCCCTACTTTTTCAATCTCAGGTATAAGCCCCTGCATCAAGCTGCCGCAGTAAAATATCATATAATCAGCAAGCTCGGTTGATATTTCGCGGTTTAACGCGCGGAATCTGCGCTTTACCCACGATATAAGGTCACTGCGTCCTGCACGCTGAAAGTTTACTACATCTCCGTTTTTTACAAGTGTCTGATAAAGCTTTGTGCGCTTATCCGGCTTGCATGTAAGATTAGCGTAAACAAATATTAAGCAGCAATAGTCGGGCATATCCGAAAACATTTGTTCAAGCTGCGTGCGATATTGCTCATTAACTTTAAAAATATCAAAATCGCGAACTATTACCAGCTTTTTATCGCTCATCGCAGGATAGCAGTCAATCGCCTCAGTGAGTACATCAGCTCCTATCTCTCCCTCAAATTCTATCAGGTTGAATTCCGGCATCTGGTCTCCGACAACCTGCTTTCGCATTACGTCCAGATAATGCTCACGCAAATATGCTTCCTCGCCGTAGAATAAATACAATCTGCCCGGATTATTCTCTTTAATATCCATTTTAAGCTTATTAAGACCATTTCTATCTTCTGCCACGGTTATCCCTCCTCATTAAATAATTTACCCGAAGTAAAGCGCACGGTTCCCGACTCATCGGTTCGTATGTACTCTATGCCATGGTCATTAAGCCTTGAGAGTGTTTTATCACTCGGATGGCCATATGAATTATTTTCTCCTACGGAAATCACTGCATATTCAGGCATTATTTTGTTTAAAAAATAATCACTCGAGGATGAATTCGAACCGTGATGTCCGACTATGTATACCTCCGTATTCGGAAGGTGTTTTTCATTTACCAAATATTCCTCCGCCTGCATCTCTAAGTCACCGGTTATAATTACGTCGAATTTTTCCTTAGTAATTACAGCAGCTATCCCGGTGTTATTTTCTTTATCCGATACATAGCTGCACAACAGTTTTAATTTTATATCACCAAAATTAAGCGTTTTATCCTTTTCGACCGCGTAAACCTTAGTTCCTCTATCGTGCGCGGTTTTGACGATTTTCTTAATCTCCGGTTTACCGCCAATTCGCGCAGGAATGTATAACTCACCCACATTTGCTTTCGATAAAAGTATTTCCACGCCGTTTGTGTGGTCAAAATGTGCGTGCGTGAGAACGATTGCATCAATCTTTCGTGTATTCTTTTTGGTAATCTCTTTATACACCGTATTCCCTGCATTTTGTTCCTCATCACCGCCACAGTCAATAACAACGCGTTTGCCGCCTAATTCCGCCATTACGCTAAGCCCTTGGCCTACATCAAACGCTGTAAACTCAATTTCTTTACTATCCCGGGTATATGTGCTTGCAAAAATAAGCACTGCACAAACCAAAACACTTGCAGGTGCAAGATATTTAAACTTATTTTTCTTTCTGTAGCCTATATATCCGATTACCAGCCCCAAATATAAAACACCAAGTCCGACGATAGCCATACCGTTTTTTGCATATACCCAAGCCAAAGGAAAGTTCGAAAGCGTGTGAACCACCGCGCAAACCGCTTTTATTAACCATGTTAAAGCTAAAGCTGCCACCCGCGCTGCCCCCTGCCATAAAAACGCCAGTGCAACACATATTATGCCGAGGCAGAACATTAAACTGACCGTCCAAAGAACAACTATGTTTGCAATCAGAGAAACAAGCGATACCGTACCGTAATAATATACAATAACAGGCATGGTAAAAAGAGTTGCACTTACCGTTGCGGAAACAGTACCCGAAAGAGAATTTATAAATCTTCTGTACCACTTCCATTTCCTCGTAGGTAATTTCCCTGTTATCTTATTGTTTATTTTCCCCGAAAGCAAGATTAATCCCAAAGTCGACAGAAATGAAAGTTGCATTCCCACGTCACCGATCGCATATGGGTTTATAATTAAAATTACAAACAGCGCAGCAAAAAGAGAGGTAATCTGGTCCGCCTGACGCATTAAAAGAGGCGCAAAAATAATAAAGCACTGCATTACAAAAGCTCTCACTACCGAGGGTGTACTTCCGGCTATTAGAACAAATATGAGCATGACCGGAACTGCAATTATTGAGCCGTATTTTTTACCAAATAATAAAATCAGGAGACCTACAAGAAATGAAACATGCATACCAGAAATCGCAATAGTATGCGAAAGTCCGGTAATGCGCATTTCTTCCTTTATGGTTTCAGAAAGGTCAGTCTTATCCCCAACAATAAGCGCGTTTAAAAACCCGCCCTCTTTTTCAGGAAGCAGGCGACTTATCTCTTCCTGTATCTTAAATCTTAAGGTTTTATGCAGGTATTTAAACGGCACTTTATCCGCGAGGAAAATCATACCGTCTTTTTCCGCGTAAAGAAAAGCATCTATGCCTCTGGTCTTGTAATATGAATAAGCATCAAACTCCTCAGTGTTTTCCGGGAAGCTAAATTTTGTCTTTGCTGAAAAAGTATCACCGGGTTTAAGGCGCGCGTACATATCAGGATAATAAATGTTAACCCTTATAGGTCTATCCAGCCTTTTCGCGTCTACACTGTAAACATCAGCGGTAAAATAAATACGGTTTCCGGATTTATTCTCTCTTGAATAATCCGTCACATACGCACCTATAAAATATGACTTTTGAGCTATATCCGGTGGTATACGGTCATCATATTTTAAATATACCGTATTAAAAACAATGCCAAGCACTGCCCCCACCGCGATACACACTACTGCCAGCCAGTTTTTGCGCAGAAATAAAAACACGCTTAAAATTACGGCTGCAGCATACAGAAAATAGAGAACGAGCGCATTTTGGGCACCGTAATGAACCCCAAATATTGCGGCGGCAAATCCGCCAGAGAAAAATGCAAAATTTCTTTTCATGCGCGGATTCACCCCCCTCTCCAAAACTCAATTTTTGATATAAACTATAGGGCGGAACGATATGTCCCGCCCCGATATTTTGAAATGATTATCCCTCAAAATTTGCTCTGTGATAAGTTTTCTTTCCCTTTTTGATAATTGCGCGTCCTTCTTTAAAGTCATCTGAGGTAAGCTTAGCTGCAATATCAGTTACTTTAGCATCATTGACCTCTACGCCGCCCTGCTGAATCAAACGGCGCGCTTCGCCCTTGGACGGAACAAGACCGCACTTGAGCATCAAATCTATAACCGCGATTGCGCCGTCGGTAAAGTCCTCTACAGACAAATCCGTAGCAGGCATATTTTCAGTATCCTTCTGAGCTGAGAAAAGTGAGCGCGCTGCATCCTGAGCCTTCTTTGCTTCTTCTTCACCGTGTACCAGTGCGGTAAGTTCGTAAGCCAAAAGCTCTTTTACCGGATTAAGCTGGCTTCCCTCATAAGTCTCGTACTTTGCAATTTCCTCAAGCGGAACAAAGGTTAGCATCTTAAGGCAATTGATAACATCTGCATCCTGAACATTTCTCCAATACTGATAGAAATCATACGGAGAGGTTTTTTCAGCATCAAGCCAAACCGCGCCGTTTGCAGTTTTACCCATTTTATTTCCCTCGCTGTTCATAAGCAAGGTAATCGTCATTGCGTAAGCGTCCTTACCGGTCTTTCTGCGAATTAAATCAGTACCCGCGAGCATGTTGCTCCACTGGTCATTTCCGCCAAACTGCATGTTGCATCCGTAATTCTCATTAAGATAATAGAAGTCATACGCCTGCATTATCATGTAGTTAAACTCAAAGAAGCTGAGTCCGCGCTCCATACGTTGCTTATAGCACTCTGCTCGTAGCATATTGTTAACAGAGAAGCATGCCCCTACCTCGCGAAGAAGCTCAATATACTTAAGGTCAAGCAGCCAATCAGCGTTGTTTACAATAATAGCCTTGTCCTCACCAAATTCAATGAATCTTTCCATCTGCTTTTTAAAGCACTCGCAGTTGTGCTGGATAGTCTCAGCGGTCATCATTGAACGCATATCGGTTCTACCTGACGGGTCTCCGATAAATCCGGTACCACCGCCGAGCAGAACAACCGGCTTGTTCCCTGCCATCTGCAACCGCTTCATAAGGCAAAGTGCCATAAAATGACCTACGTGTAGTGAGTCAGCAGTCGGGTCAAATCCAATATAGAATTTTGCACCGCCGTTATTGATAAGCTCTCTGATTTCATCCTCGTTTGTAACCTGCGCGATAAGTCCGCGCGCCTTCAGTTCTTCATAGATTTTCATCGCTTCTCTAAAACTCCTTCTTTATTTCACGTGCACTTTTTAAAAGCTCACGTGCATTTTCTCTTGTTGTTTCGGTTATATGCGTACCTCCGGTTATGCGCGCGAGCTCTTCTACACGCCCATTATCATCCAAAGGTGTTACACTTGTATAAGTACGCCCATCTCGCTCCTGTTTCTCAATGCGATAGTGCTCATCCGCCATAGCAGATATTTGCGCAAGATGCGTTACACACAGTACTTGCTTATTTTTTGATAGCTGGGCAAGTTTTTCCGCTACGCGCTGCGCCGCGCGCCCGCTTACACCCGCGTCGACTTCGTCAAAAATCAAAGTTTGGACATGGTCGTGCTCGGCAAGCACGTTTTTTATCGCAAGCATAATTCTCGCAAGCTCACCGCCGGATGCAATCTTACCGAGTGGTTTAAGCGGCTCACCCAAATTGGTGGAAACAAAAAACTCAATATCATCACATCCGCGCTCATCCAAGCTTTCGCGCTCTTTAACTGATACTGAAAAGGTAACCTTTCCCATATCCAAAGACTCAAGCTCTGCAGAAACTCTTTTTTCAAATTCATGTGCCGCGCTTTTGCGAATATCCAAGAGTTCATTAGCAAGCTCTTGCGCCTCATGCAGAGTCTTCTCAATCTGTGCATTAAGCTTAATTACCGTCTGCTCAGAAAACTCAATGCTCTCTAACTCATATCTTGCATTATCAAGAAACTCAAGCATCTCTGCAATATCGCTGCCATATTTGCGTTTGAGCTTTGATATAAGGTCAAAGCGCGTTTCAATCTCCTCTATCTCCTCCGGAGAAAAATCCATTTTCTCCTTTAGCTCACGTAAGCCTTCCGAAACATCCATAGCCAAATATTTAAGCTCGGATGCGCGGTTTTGAAGCTCGTCCATCTCAGGTACGTCACTTTTGACTGCACCCAAAGTATTATCTGCATCGCCGAGAGCACTGCATATCCCCGGGTAGTTATCGTCGCCTTCAAAAAGGATATAGGCACGCTCGAGTGCATCTGCAAGCTTCATCGAGTTGTGAAGAAGGACACGTCTGTGGGCGATTTCTTCATCCTCACCCGGTTGCAGATTAGCCTGCTCAAGCTCCTGTATCTGATAGCGCAGCATATCGGTTTTACGCTCTTTTTCAGCTTCATCCATATTAAGCCGCTCGGCTTCATAGCGCAACCTTTTAAGCTCCTGAAAGCATGTGCAATATCGTCCCATAACTCCGGTATACGCCTTTGTAGTCGCAAATCTGTCTATAAACGTCATATGCATGGCGCTGTCAAGCAGCTGCTGACTGTCATGCTGACCGTGGATATTAATAAGCTGCGGTCCAAGCTCTTTAAGAAGAGAGACGTTTGCAGGTCGTCCATTAATCCGGCAGTTATTCTTACCGTCTGCTGATATTTCACGCGTTATAATAAGCTCTGATTCATCCTCGTCCCAGTAACCGTTATCACAAAGCCAATTAATAACTTCTGCATTTAAATTCTCAAACACCGCTCCCGAGCGCGCCTTATCCGCTCCGCTTCTTACCAGGTCGCGAGGTGTGCGCTCACCCAAAATCGCGCCAAGTGCGTCAATTATTATTGATTTACCTGCGCCGGTCTCACCTGTTAGCACATGAAAGCCGTTTCCGAATTCTATATCGCCGCGCTCTATAACCGCAATATTTTCAATATGCAATGTTTTTAACAAGTTGCCGACACCTCCTTTTTTATCCGAGCATGCGTTCAAGCTCGTAGCAGAAATTCTCCGCCGAGCGATTGTCACGCATTACCAAGAATCCCGTATCGTCACCGGCTATTGTTCCGACGACATCTGAGATATGCATACCGTCAAGCGCAGAGCACGCGGCCGATGCAAGTCCCGGCATGGTTTTTATTACAACTATATTTTGCGCTCTGTCATAGGATATAACGCCTTCTCGAAAAATCGTCAGGAGCTTTCCTGAAAAGCCTGAGTCTGCCTGACCTTTTGACACAGCGTACTTGCTTTTTCCGTTTTTTGCAAGTGTCTTAACCAATCGGAGTTCTTTAATATCACGTGAGACTGTAGCCTGCGTAGCGGTAAATCCACAACGGTTTAAATACTCGGTAAGCTCAAATTGAGTTTCTATATCATGCTGCTCTATAAGCTGCAAAATTTTCGACTGTCTTTGTAATTTCACTTGTCACCAAACCTCCTGTCAGAGAGCTTGCTGCATAAAATGTCATAAAAGTTTTTATCTTTAACGCGAATAAGGCGCGTAACCATCTCCGATTTTTTTATAACAACC
>JAZRUF010000118.1:0-14543 GCA_045652405.1 Eubacteriales bacterium
GCGGTGGGCAAAAGTACCGTAAGCGGATTAAACACTTTGTATATATCAAGAAGTTTTATCATCACCGAAAATGAAACTACGAATGCACTAACGTTAATGCATGAATGAACAGCGGATTTTACGGAGTTAGAAAACGAGGAGGGAAGATTGCATATAACCGAGGAAGTATAGCTATGTACTGAGGCCGTTTTTTCGTGCTTTTTATAAAAACGAAAAAGCATCCCGGTTAGTATACATGAAGCGATGTGTACAGCGTAAAGAATAATACCTATCCTTACATCGCCAAATATCCCCGCGCCTGCAACACCGATTATAAAACCCGGGCCTGAATTGTTACAGAAGGCTAAAAGTCGCTCAGCTTCGGTTTTAGTGCAGAGATCTTTCTCATATAGCGAAAGCGCACAGGAGGCTCCTATAGGATACCCTCCTATCAGTCCTAAAACCAATGCGGAAGCGCATGCTCCATTTGTTTTAAATAACGTCATCATTACTCCTTCTACAGGTTTTCCAATATAAGCAGCAAGACCGGTATCTACTATAACTCCGGATAAAATGAAGAATGGAAATAGGGAAGGGATGACGGTTTGAACACATATCGAGATACCGCGCCTTACCGCATCCGCACATTCTGCAGAGTGAGCAATAATTCCGGATGCAAATAAGCCTGTAAAGAGGATTGTAACAGCAAATTTTGAAAGATTTTTTCTTAACACATAGCCACCTTCTTTTATAAAAATTATATTCTCGGGATGCGGGGAAATATGTGTATGTAAAAAAATAAAAAAATTTGGCTAAAACACGTTTGTTAGTTTGAAAACCGAGCGATAACGTGGTATAATAAATTTATTATATTTTAGGATGGAGGAATAATTATACAAGCATTTGAAATTATAGATGAATTGTTTGCTTTGTCAGACGAAAAAGATTTTTCACATTCATGTGATACACTAAAAGCGGGCAATCCTTATGTGGAAACCCACAAAGTTGCGGTATCTATGTTTGCAACGCCTGAAGTTGTAAGGCAGGCAAAGGAATGGGGTGCACAGCTTTTAATTGTTCACGAACCTACATATTACAACCATATGGATGAGCACTCGGACGAAAAAATTGAATGTGAAAAGAGAAAATTTATTGAAGATTCCGGAATCACGATTTACCGTTTTCATGACCATCCGCATTATACTACCCCCGATATAATTGCCGCAGGTCAGCTAAAGACGCTTGATTTAAAGGGTAAGATTGAATATACTGATGTTTTTGATCTTCTAAGGGTTCACCTTGACGAACCAATGACACCACTCGAGCTTGCGGGAAGAATTGAGGAACGTTGCGGTATAAAGCATGTTCGAATTTGCGGTGCAAGAGATGTTAAATGTAGCGTTGTTTCAGGTATGTTTGGAACGCCCGGAAAAGTTTTTGATGAGCTTAAAAATGAAAAATGTGAAATTCTTTTAACCGGTGAAGCGTGTGAGTGGAGTCTTGGCGAATATGCCCGTGATGCGGCAGAGCTTGGATACAAAAAGGCACTGATTATTATGGGACATATAGGTTCTGAACGCGATGGGATGAAATATACTCAAGAACTCCTGGCAAAAAAACATCCGGAACTTAATGTTAAATATTTTGAATGTGGTGAGGTTTATACATACACAGATAGTGAACTTGATTAAAACAATTTTAACATATTACCCTCTACACCTCATCAGTCGCTTCGTGGCAGCTTCCCCTCAAGGGAAAGCCGTTCGGAATAAAACTTTAATGGATTGAGTTTATCGGCACTTTAAAAAATGCAGATAAAAAATCTGATAAACTATTAATTTTTTATCCCCAACTTGACAAAACCATATAAGGATTGTCGAAATTTGTTGAAAAGAGGTATAATATGAAAATTATAAAAAAGGTGTGGGGAATTATTCCCGGATTAGCAATATCAATTTTGATTGCAGTAGTGGCAAAAACAATTGAAAGCCGTCTACCAATACATATTGTGGGAGCATCGGTTATTGCACTATTTATAGGAATGATAATTAATCATTTTTGGAGGCCGGATTTCTTGAAAGCAGGAATCAAGTTTGCATCAAAGAAAGTTTTGAAATTTGCTATTATTCTCCTGGGCGCTTCTCTCAGTGTTGGGGTGATTCTTTCCGTGGGTAAATTATCATTGATGGTAATGGTTTTCACTCTTTTGACTTGTTTTGGCGGAGGTTTCTTTATAGGTAAGGCTTTGAAGTTAAATTGGAAGCTATCAAATCTGATTTCAGCAGGAACCGGTATCTGTGGAGGTTCTGCCATTGCGGCTATTGCCCCTGTTATTGATGCAAAAGATTCTGATATTGCTTATGCAATGTCAGCAACTTTTTTGTTTGATATGGCAATGATTATATTGTTTCCTATAATGGGCAGAGCTTTGGGACTAAGCGATATAGCTTACGGATTATGGGCAGGTACGGCAGTAAATGATACATCAAGCGTGGTTGCTGCAGGGTATGCTTTTAGCGAAGGTGCCGGCGATTTCGCTACTATGGTTAAACTGACAAGAACACTTAGTATAATCCCGACAGTTTTGGTGTTTTCTTTTGTAAGTTTGAGGTTAAAACGAAAAGAAATATCTGATGCTTCATATCAGAAAGTTAATATTTTAAGACTGTTTCCATGGTTTATTTTGGGATTTTTGGCTTTGGCAGCAGTAAACAGTATGGGAATGATACCGGCAAATGTTTCATCAGTTGCTAAAGATATAAGTAAATTTTTGATGGTTACTGCACTTGCGGCAATAGGATTAAACACAAGCTTTAAGGATATGAAAAAGTCCGGAATAAATCCAATGATTCACGGATTTATAATATCAGCACTTGTAGTCATTGTTGCCATTTGTGTTGAGTGGTGTATGGGATTAGTGTAATTTAAGAATGATTTTTTATTCCTAACTTAACACGAACGTGCCTCTAATAACATTGGCATCTAGATTATACAGTCTTTATAACAGAGGTTTGTCGTATAACTCTGCTTAATAATCCATATTCAGATTTCATGAAAGGAAAAATGTTATGAATAGTATAAAAAGAAAATGGTTAAATGCTTTGGGAACACCGTCTTATGAAATTCCAAATGAGCCTATAACTTTTATTAAAAGATATGAGTATGAAGATTTTGATCTTGAAGTTTATGTACAAAGAAATGATCCAAAATCATCACAACGTGTTATGATTGCTTTTCCTAAAAATCTGACTTCACCTTGTCCGGCAGTAGCTATACCTTTTTACTATCCCGAAGCAATGCTTGGCTTTGACCCTGTAACGCAGGAAACACTTGAAGATTTTTGCAAAATTGCAATGATGAAAGACCTTGTAAAAAGAGGATATGTTACTGCAAGTGCCGACGCGTATCATATTACATATACAAACAGCACTTATGAAAATAATGACTTTTCTCTCTGGGGAGAAGCGGGAGCACGATTAAGAGAAGACAATCCCCAGTGGAGCGGTGTTGGAAAACTTTTTTCGGACACAACGCTTCTTATTGATGCGGTGGCTTCCGATTTTAGAGTTGACAACTCTCGTATAGGCATTGCGGGTCACTCTTTAGGTGGAAAAATGGCTTTTTACACAGGTTGTCTTGACGAAAGAATCAAGGTTATTCTTGCCAGCGATTTTGGTATAGGTTGGGATCAGTCTAACTGGAGGGATATCTGGTACTGGCATAATAGTGTGGATAAATTAATAGAAATGCAAATGGATCATTCTGAGCTTCTTGGTATTGCAGCCCCCAAGCCGTTTTGCTTACTCGCGGGTGAATTTGACGATGAAACGAGTTGGACTATGATGTGCAAAGCTCCTGGATATGATACTAATGACGGACGGCTGAAAATTATTAATCATGCAACAGGTCACAGACCGCCAAAATGGGCGCTTGATGAAGGCTATGATTTTTTAGACAAATGGCTATAATTTAAAGTGTGTTCGGTTGTACTAATAGTCATGCAAGTACGGCAAAGGTGTAGTTAAGGCTGTTCCGAAAAGTAAGTTTAACGGAGATGTACATAGGCGGTTTAAAACTGTAATTTTTTTATTCCTTACTTAACTAAACAATAATATTAAGATGCGTGTTAGGAGAAAGCATATGATTTGTGAAAAATGCAAAAATGAACTTTCTTACGGAACTAAGTACTGCGGAAGTTGTGGAGAAAGAATCCCAAAAGATGCCTATAAAGAAGAATATGAGGATACGATATGGGCAAAGCTTGATAAAATTAAGGATGAGTATGACACGCTTTTTTTAAAAAAACTGACGGGGAATATTTATTTTAAGATTTTCTGGCTTATTATTGTACTTGTTTACCTTTTCTTCACCATGTATGGAAATCTTAACGGAATCAGACTAAAAGACAGTGAGTCGTATAAGATTCAATATTACGAAAAAGGGGATGAATATTATATCCGTCCCACAGATGAAATTTCGCAGCTTGAGCTTATTGCACCCATCGGCACGGAAAAGATTGTTTTTACAGCATTTGCAGACGGTGCGGAATGTGAAAAAAAAGAATTTACCACAGAAGAATACAAGGAACAAGGATATACTGTGACTTCCAATGAGTACGACTATATATACATAGACGCTCAAAGAAACGGCGAATCTGCCGATAAAGTAAAAGTAATAGTTAAGGGTTAAGCGGGAGGTGCAAAATGAGCGATTTGCAAATAGCTGAGATCAAATATTGCACGCATTGCGGCAGCGCAAACAAAGCTTCCGCGGTTATCTGCTGTGAATGTGAGAGGAAAATCAGAAATTCATACAGACCTTTTTATGATTTTTTGAAAAAACATACAAAAGACGATGTATCAGGAAAAATTACGGATACTTTATTTTCATGTCTTAAAAAATTTCTCATGTCGCATATTTACGGTATGGTGCTTTCTGTAACTATTGTTGCGGCTGCAGTATCGACGGTATACAGTGTTGAGCCGCATATTGAAAGAATATCGGAAGTAAACGATAATGTGGTTATTGATAATGTTGTAGTAGATGACGTTGTTCAAGAAGAGCCAGCACCGGTAATTAAACCGCTTAGCGATGATGATTTGTACAGCTTTGAGCATTTAACAAGCAACTACGACTCGTTTGTTGATACACTGCGCTCATCAGAGCCATATTGGGATACAGTTGAATCGGAGTATGGCAGTGCATCAGAGATATATGCGGAGAACAATATTGCAGGATTCAGTTACGGCGGAGTTCACGAAATGATAGAAAATCCCATTTCAATGCCGGATTTTTACAGCGATTCCCGACTTGATGAACTTCCGTCTGTTTATTACGCATCCGACAGATATTCTGACACTGCTACTGCCGTTACCGGCGAAAGGTGTACTACTGAAATTGCAAAAAAACTTCTCGCTGACGGATACAGAGTTGCGGAATGCAACTACGTTTTGATAGAGTATGCAGGCGAGACCGATTATGATTTCACTTCACACTCAGGCAATGGATTTATGGAAAAACTTGTATACAAGGTTGTATATGTCGAGCATGAGGGGAATTGGTATATTGCAGACGACAGACTCATTGAACATGTGCGTGCATAAATTGCAACAATAAGCAAAATTTTGCGGTTGTTGAGTTTGAATTTCGGAGAGGTAGGGGTTATATGCTCAGTGGAAAGAAAAAAGCACTTACTTTCAGTTATGATGACGGTGTAACTCAGGATATACGTCTTATTGAGATTTTCAATAAATATAATTTGAAGGCTACTTTCAACCTCAATTCGGAATTGTTGGGACAAGCTTCATCCTTGATAAAAGACGGTGTATGTGTTGACCATATAAAGAATAAGCCTGAAGATGTAAAATACATATACTCAGGTCACGAGGTTGCGGTTCATACATTGACTCATCCTAATCTTGTGGATATTGAGGATGATGCAGAGATACTGCATCAGGTTGAGCAGGATAGAGTTAATCTGTCAGAGCTTGTCGGCTATGAAGTTACCGGAATGGCATATCCATGTGGCGGAGTAAATTGTAATCAATGTGTGGCAGATATTATAAAAAACAATACGGTTGTTGAGTATGCGCGCACGGTGGATGTGACGAAAAGCTTTGAGCCGTTTACCGATTTGTATCAATATAAAGGAACTCTTAGCCATCATAAAAATTGGGACATGCTCTTTGATATGGGAAAAGAGTTTCTGGAACTTAAAGCAGATACTCCTAAGGTTTTCTATATTTGGGGACATTCGTATGAGTTTGATGTGTATCCTGAGCGCTGGGAAATGTTTGATGAGTTCTGCAAAATGATGAGTGGTCATTCGGATGTTTTTTACGGCACAAATAAAGAGGTGTTGTGCGGGGGATTTCTCGACAACGCATAAAATGTTTTTAAAAGTATAAATAAAATAATCAGATGAGCGGGAATGATATTATGAAAAGAGAATGGAAACCTGCGGAAATACCGCAGGAAGAAGGAATAATAGAGGGGCGCAATGCCGTGCATGAGGCGTTGCGCGCAGGGCGTACGATTGATAAGGTGTTTTATCTGAAAGGTGACGATAAAATGCTGACTCGCCTTGCTATGGAAGCAAAGAAAAACGGCGCAGTTGTCGTCGATTGTGACAGACGCAAGCTTGACCTGATGAGCCGCACAGGAGTTCATCAGGGTATAATAGCCATGGCGGCGGCTCGCGAATATGTATCGGTAAGTGAGCTTATCCAAAACGCGCAGCAGAGCGGAAGGATGCCGATGTTTGTTATATGCGATGAAATATCAGATCCGCACAATCTGGGTGCTATTATACGCTCTGCCGAGGCTGCGGGCGCTAACGGAGTGATTTTCCCAAAACGAAGAAATGCGGGACTTACTGCGGTTGTTGACAAAGCAGCGGCAGGTGCTCTTGAATATATGCCAGTCGCTCGTGTGGCAAACCTGCCTGCGGCGATCAAAGAACTTAAAGACGCTGGTATCTGGGTGTTCGGCACCGGATTGTATGATGACAGCATCGACCTTTATCAGGCGGATTTCAAATGCCCATGTGCAATTGTCATTGGTTCAGAAGGTGAAGGAATGGGGCGCCTGGTAAAGGAAAGCTGTGACTTTGTTGTAAAGATTCCCATGCTGGGGAATATCCAGTCATTAAACGCTTCAGCAGCTGCAGCTGTTGTGATGTTTGAGGCAGTACGCCAGAGAAATGCTTGATTTTGTTGTTAAAACTTTTTAGAGTGGAGAAATTTGTATGCCGATAGAACGGAATAAAAAAACGCCTGAACAGGTGTCAAATATTGCTGAGCGCATTGATCCGTTAGGCGTGACGCAGTTGCTTGATGAGTTAAAGCAAATACCGTCTGTCGGTGCCAAGGATGATGCATTCAATCTTGAGGATGTGCTGGCGGAATTTGGCTCAGGAAAAAGTGCGAAGATGTACACCACTTTGCGTACGGATGATGCGGTGGGCAGTCATGCTTCTGATAAAAATAACATATCTTCTAAAGCAATTGTTGAAAAAGAAAAACGCCAGGTGACAAAAAAAAGAACCGATGCAAATGAGATAGAGCCTATTGCTCAAGTAAGTGAGGTTAAGATTCCGAAAAATGAGCCCAAGCTTATAACAAATATCGTCCGTCCGTGGGAGAATGGAAAATTCGGTGATTTGGATTTATCTGCAAAACCGGAGCCTGCACCGTGGAAAAAGAAAAATACCGAAGAGGCAATTGGCGATGTGGAGGATACAAAAACAAAGATTGCCGTTTCATCCAAAGCCGATGAAGATACAAAACGATTAAACAATAAGCAACGCGTTTTTGATACGGTAACACGCATAAAGACGGAAGCCGCAAGCGTGTTTTTTGACGATAACGGCGAAACACGAGGGTTTAGGATAAAGAAAAAAGAATCGCAGGTTCCGCATGAATTGCCGTCAGACTATATAAAGCGCGAGGAAAAGCGTGTGCGGTGGCAGAAAAAACGCGCAATTATGATTTTCTTAATTAGTTTAACCATGTGCTATCTTATGGCAACCGCGCAACTGGGCTGGCCGATGCTTCCTTTTGCTGAATATGCTATTCATCCGTTTAGATTTGTACTAGTGCTCGTAGCCCTACAGTGCGTAGGCTTACTTTTGGGATACGATGTGATAATAAAAGGAGTATGTGGTTTTACTGTTTTAAGACCAAATGCGGAATCTACGGTTGTTTTTGCAAATGTTACAAGCCTTGTGCACGCGATGGTTTGTCTGGTAAACCATGGGGTAAATATTGCACTTCCGTATTGTGCAATAAGTACTGTTACACTGTTTTTTGCAGTTTGTGGAGCTTATCTTAAAAAACGTGCATGTTTGCGTGCGTGTAAAACTGCAGGTGCAACTAAAGAACCTGTGGGAATCTTTGTTAAAGATTTTTATGGGGACAGGAATGTATTTAAACACAATATTGAGGACCGAGAAACCTTTGTCGGTCATTTGACAGCGCAGGACGGGGCGGACAAGTTTTGGAGTTATTTTGCTTCAATTGTTATTGTTGCCGCAATTGTTTTTGCGGCAGTAGCATCGTATGGCAGAGGCGCGGGTGAGTATTTCATTTGGGGGCTTGCTGCTATATCGTCTTTGTCAGCACCGTTTTTCATTATGCACTGCTATGCGCATCCGTTTTCTGTAGTGTGCAAAAAGCTTACTGATATAGGTGCTGCGGTTGCCGGATGGTATGCCGCACAAGAGTTTGTAGGCGATTTAAGAGTTATATTGCGTGATACGGATGTTTTCCCGCACGGTTGTGTAAAACTCCATGGTTTAAAGGTCTACGGTAATCATTCGCTTGAAAAAACTCTTGCATATACCACGAGCATTATTAAAGAGTCGCGAAGTGGATTGTATAAGGTATTTGCCGAACTTTTGAAAAGTCAGTTTGGAAAAACAGAGAAGGTATACGGTCTTAAATACCACGAGTCCGGAGGAGTTGAAGCGGAAGTAAACGGCGATAAGGTTTTCTTGGGTACTGCCGGTTTTATGCTTCGCATGGGTCTGCGTGTAAGTGAAGGTGCGAATGTCAAAAACGCCATATTTATTGCCGTAAACTCGGAGATTGCCGGTGTTTACAATGTGACATATAAAGTTAATTCAGAGGTTCAAAATGGATTTGAAGCGATGAAGCACCGGAAAATTCGCTTAGTACTTGCAACGATTGACTTTAATCTGACTCCAATGATGATTGAATCCTTGTTCGGACTCTCTGAGGGGAAATTATTAAAGCGACGCAAAAAACGCAAAAAGGATAAAAATATAAGCTCGTACGGAGATGATTGGAATGGGTTTTCATCACCTGAAAGTGATTTAATTTATCCGGAAATTGAAAAAAGGATTGATTTATCATCCGACGAGCAGACTATTGATCGTGATCCATGTGCGGTAGTGTCACGCGGCGGCTTTGCTCCGATGGCGTTTAGTATAATTGCAGCCGGGAGATTACGTAAGGCGACAAAACGCAATATTTTCCTCTCTGCAATAAGCGCGATTGTAGGAATGCTTCTTATGTTCTATTTGGTGTTCTGCGGAAGTGTTACCGCGGCAACACCGCACAATGTTTTAATTTATATGATGCTGTGGGCTGTTCCTGCATATATCTTTTCCAGAAGAGCAGGGGAGTTTTAGCAGAGGGAGCTAATAAATGAGTATAAAGAAATCAGGTATGATATCTATTGTGGGAAGACCGAATGTCGGTAAATCCACACTTATAAATGCGCTGGCGGGTGAGAAAATAGCTATCGTTTCGTCAAAACCTCAGACGACGCGTAACCGCATATGCGGAATAATTAACCGTGACGGTGTACAGTATGTAATGATGGACACCCCCGGCCTGCATAAGCCCAAAAGCAGATTAGGCGAGTATATGGTAAAGGTTGTCCGTGAGTCGGTTGCTGATGTAGATGCAGTTGTTATGGTAGTTCCGGCGGTCGCACGCATAGGTGAAACCGAGCAGGAGCTTATCGGGAGAATACGCGAATGTGGGATTCCGGCGGTTTTAATTATAAACAAAATAGATACAATTGAACCTGAGGCTCTTTTTCCGATAATTGAGCTATATAGCAATGAGTTTGACTTTTCTGCAATAATACCGGTCTCTGCAAAAGAGGGTGATGGCGTAGAGCTGATTTTAAAGGAGCTTGATAAGTTCATTCCTGAAGGTCCTGCTCTGTTTCCTGAGGATATGGTATCTGACCAACCCGAAAAGCAGATGATATCGGAAATTATAAGAGAGAAAATGCTCCTTACCCTCGATAAAGAAGTTCCGCACGGTACGGCAGTTGAAATAACACGCTTTACTGAGAGAGATAACGGTATTATTGACGTGTGCGCAACGATATATTGTGAGAGAGAAAGCCATAAGGGAATAATAATCGGCAAGCGCGGAGCAAAGCTAAAAAAAATCGGAGAGCTTGCACGCAAGGATATAGAAGCGTTTATGGGCACAAAGGTTTTTCTTGAAACTTGGGTTAAGGTAAAGGAAAACTGGCGTGACAGCAATGCGATGCTCAGAAATTTTGGGTACGTGGAAGATTGATTTTATAAAGAGCCAAATGCAGCATATTGTGCTTGCGTATGGCTCTTTTTGCACCTCAAGAAAGAAAAATGAGTAATTGTTGATAAAAAGTTTGTATAATGTTGAAAAATATGCTATAATAGCCTCAGAAAAAAATGCACAGATGTCGCGCATGCTCACAAGAAAAAAGTATCGGGGGATTAAGTCTATGGATACAGCAGGAAAAAAACTCTTTAAAACATCAGTAGTAGGTGGCTTTAACCGCAGTGATGTTTGCGCTTATATTGAAATTTTGGTGAATAACCATAATGAAGAAATCGCAAAGCTGCGTGAGGAGCTTAAGGCAACTGCGGCGGAGAATGTTGTGGTTCGTCAGCAGGCTGATGAATTGCGTACAAAGTTAGAAGCAGCGGAGAAAAAGGTCACCGCTCTTGAAGGTGAGCTTGAAGAGAAAAATTTCGAGGCTGAGAAAGCTAAAGAGCTTGAGCAAAAATGCGATACAATATCTAAAGAGCTTGAGAATAAAAACGAGGCTTATTCAGAGACGTGTACGGAGATTGCGCAATTGCGTGAAAAAATGGATAAATACGCTTCATTAGAGGAAGAATATACTTATAATAAGAGCAGGATAGCCGAGCTTGAGCTGTCCGCCATTGCACGTGCTGCCGAGCTTGAAAATGAGGCGGAGCGTAAAGCTCAGGTGCTTGACGAGCAGGCTAAGATGAGATATCAAAAAAATCAGGAAATGATAGTTGAAAAACGCCGCGCGATTCAGATGGAGATGAATAAAATAATGGCGGATATATCATCTTCATATAACCGTTTGCAGTCTGAACTCAACGGATTTAATTCCCGATTTGAGGATTTGCTCAGTAATACCAAGGCTAATATACAGATGCTCACAAAGAGTGCGTGTGGAATTTCTGCTAATTTTGCTGCGCTTGAGCAGAAGTGCAGCAAGTTTATGCCTGAAGAGGAGCATAGTGAAAAAGGCACTGATGAGTGAAAGGGAGGTCACTTTGTGACAAAGGGTTTTGATGAACTGGTAGAATTTTTTTCAAAAGATAAGTTTGCAACCAATAACGGTATGCACATCGTAAGCGTTACCGAGGGTGATGCAAGCTGCGCGCTTAATATAACGAGTGAACACCTGAATGCTGTTGGTGGAGTGCAGGGCGGCGCGGTTTTTACCCTTGCTGATTTTGCTTTTGCAGTGGCCACCAATTGCGGAGAGAGAAAAGTTGTATCCGTCAAGGCTGATATTTCTTTTATGCGTGCAACGCGCGGGAAAAAACTTATAGCTCATGCGGTTGAAAAGTCGTCTACTCGTAAGCTTGTATTTTATGACGTTGAAATACGCGATGATTTGGACGAGCTTATCGCAGCTGTATCAATGACCG
This sequence comes from Eubacteriales bacterium, assembly GCA_045652405.1. Lineage (GTDB taxonomy): Bacteria > Bacillota > Clostridia > Oscillospirales > JAAYXM01 > JAZRUF01. Next base: position 11,921 of record JAZRUF010000118.1, read on the forward strand.
GGTATATAAAACAATAAGAATTTAAAAATCCGATTGCAATTTTGCAATCGGATTTTTTCTAAGCAAGATATTGCCACCTTGTGCATATAAATAATTGAGTAATGAAAAGCGCAAGGAGGAAGAATATGCACCGGGATTTATATTTGCCGGAAGGCTCATTGTTACATACTGAAAAGAATAAAAAGGCCCTGTCATCGCTTCAGTCACTAATGCTTGCTATGGAAAATCGCACGATTCTTGAGGGAAAGGTTCTCTTGTGCGATGCGGCACATAATTTGGTTGTTGATTTGGGCGCGTATACCGGAATTATACCGAGAAGCGAAGCGGCTATTGGTATAGAAGAGGGCGAAACACGTGAAATTGCGGTTATATCACGAGTAGGAAAAGCCGCTGCGTTTCATATTACCGGAATTGAAACATCACCTGACGGTAAAGTTTCCGTCATGCTTTCGCGCAAAAGTGCTCAGCAAGAGGCTATGCGTTATTTCTTGAGTAACTTAAAACCCGGAGATATTATTCCTGCTAAAATAACGCATTTAGAGCCGTTTGGTGCATTTGTGGATATAGGCTGCGGGAACGTCTCGTTAATAGGGATTGAAAATATATCCGTTTCACGTATCTCTCATCCGAGCGACAGATTTGAAACCGCACAGTGTATTAAAGCGGTTGTACTTTACATTGACGAGGCTAATCAGCGTATAGCCCTTACGCATAGAGAATTGTTGGGCACTTGGTCAGAGAATGTTTCGCGCTTTGAACCCGGTCAGACGGTCCGAGGTGTTGTTAGGGGCATAGAGGACTACGGCGTTTTTGTAGAACTTGCTCCGAATTTATCGGGATTGGCAGAGCGGCGTGAGAATTTAAAAGAAGGCGATACGGTCTCTGTTTTTATTAAGAATATTGCACCGGACAAAATGAAAATTAAACTAATAATTATAGACGTATTTCCGAATGAAAAAACTGAAAAGATTTCTGAAAAGAACTATTTTATAGACGGTGAACATATTGACAGATGGCAGTATTCACCGCAGTTGTGTGATAAAAAAAATATTTTTACCGAGTTTTAATAAAGGAAAGGTAGTGCAGCTGATTATGCCTTGAAATCAGCTGCACTTTTTCGTTAAATAAATATGCTATTTGTTAAAAATAACTGCTAAATTCATCATAATAACCAAAAAAGTGTTTAAAAATTAACAATTGTTGCCATTTGCGACACGTTATTGTATAATGACTTTGATTTCGGCAATATTCGCAAAGTTAATGCCGGAATGCAAAAGTTCTTTAATTCAGGCATTAAATATGCTTTTGAAAAAAGAACAAAAATTAATTTTAACAGGAGGAACATCATATGATCCCTTACGTTATTGTCCTTTCTGTAATTGTTCTTACTCTTGCTTATGTGGCATTTAACTATGCCCGCATTCGCGGTATGAGTGAAGGTACAGCGGACATGGCAGAAATGGCTGCGATTATTCGCAGTGGCTCGGCAACCTTTATGAAGACGGAGTACAAGACTATTTCGATTGTAGTTCTTGCCGTCGCGCTGATTTTTTCACTCTTTATTGAAAAAACCAGCGGTATCACTTTTATGATGGGTGCTGCAATGAGCAGCATCGTCTGTGTTCTCGGTATGCGCAGTGCAACGTATGCAAATGTCCGCACGGCTAACCGCGCACGTGAGTCTCTGTCAATAGGCGAGACCGTCAAGGTTGCGCTTTGCGGCGGAAGCATAAGCGGTCTGGCGGTTCAGGCTTTCGGCATGCTCGGATTCGTTGCGGTTCTTGTAATCTGGGGCGGCATTGACGCAGGAGCTATCGGTACCGGCTTCCTTGCAAACCTAGAGTGTAATCCGTCCATAATGAGAATTTCTACATATTCTCTCGGCTGCTCGGTTGTTGCTATGTTCAACCGCGTCGCAGGCGGTAACTACACCAAGGCGGCGGACATCTCTGCTGACATCCTTGCAAAAATCCGTCACGATATGCCTGAGGACGATAGCCGCGTTCCCAACGTTGTGGCTGACTTCATCGGCGATAATGTAAACGACATTGCAGGTAACTGCTCTGACCTTTTGGAGAGCTTTGTTGCTACCATGGCGGCAGCAATCATGATTGCTGTGGCAAACTTCGGTGGTGCTGATGCAGGCATCCTCTCCGCAACTACCATCTACCCGGTTATCCTCGCAGGCGGAGGTTTGCTCGGATGTCTTCTCGGCCTCGGATTTGCGGCAATCCGCAAAATGGGTGACAATCCTTCGCGCGAGTTAAATCTCGCAACCTGGATTTCTTCCGGCCTTACCGTTATTATAGGTCTTGTCGCATCATACGTTATGTTTAAGGATGTAAGCATTGAAGCTTTTAAGCTCGGCTGGTGGAGCCCATGGATTTCAAGCGTTATGGGTATAATTTGCGGCGTTGCAATAGGGACTATTACCGAGTATTATACCAGCTCGGATTTCAAACCCACTCGCCAACTTGCTGAGATGGCAAAAGATGGTGAAAGCTTTGTTATCACAAAGGGTGACGCAGTAGGCTCACGTTCATGTTTGGCTCCAATACTCCTCATCGGTGTTGCACTTGTTTTGTCAGGTATCATTTGCGGTACTTACGGTATAGCGATTTCA
>JAZRUF010000119.1:0-10109 GCA_045652405.1 Eubacteriales bacterium
ATCACAGGGCTTGGCACCACGCGTTTTTCTATACTCTTCCGTGAGATTATGAAGCTCTCCCCTACTGAGTACATCAATTTCACGCGCATGCGCAAGGCGCGATACCTGATTGTAAATACGGATATTATGATAGCAGAAATCGCCGAAATGTGCGGTTTTAACAGCCAGATTTATTTTGACCGCGTGTTTAAGTCGCACACCGGCTGTACGCCCAAGACGTACCGCAATGAGTATATCTTAGAATGGCAGGAATAATATTCACGATGAACTCGTGAATATAACAATGTAGGGAATGCATTCATGCATTCCGCAATCGGAAGGATAAATCCCTTCCCTACGAAATGAATTATTAATCGGGTGTATAGGCGGATGCCCACATTCGCCCGCAAAATAAAAAAGGAGCGGCAGATTTTAATTCTGTCGCTTCCTTTTTTGATGATAGAAATATTTACTTATTCATTTCCGCGGCGGTCTGCTTGAGCGCGTCGCAGAAAATCTTGTCAACACCCGGGGCGATGCGTCCCTTTAATCGATACTCGGTGACCGAGCCTTCCGCCTCATAGCCGCCCTCTTCGATCATCTTATCGCTTGGCACGTATGCGATAGCGTCATTATAACCGAAGCAGAGAACCGTAGCGTCCGGCATGCTCTCACGCAGAACCGTCTGAATGTTGATACCCGGCTCACCGCCGAGTGAGTATATGTAGAAATTCGGGTTTATGCGGATGATACCGCAGTTGAGAAGAAGATTCTCGGGCAGGTTTTCATAATTATTGATAACCGCCTGAGCATTGAGCTTCATCATCTCGCTATTTCTTTCGCTGTAGAACTCGCGGCGCTCCTCGTAGAACTCCTTCGGGTTTGCCTCGAGCGGAAGGTCAAGCTTCATGGTACGGCTTGCAAGCTTAACCGGCAGGCACTCCCAATCGTTTGAAATCATTTTCGACTTGATGCGCTGGGTCATGGTGAGTGCTACCTCGTCAATATCCTCGGGTGAGCACGCAGCGAAGCGGTCGGTCTTTACGCCGATGCGCAGCTTGCAGTCCGAGCCGAAGCCCTGGAAGAAGAGTGCGGTGGTTCCGTAGAACTCGCCCTCTACACGTGCGCAGAGTCTTCCCGGGTACTCGGAGGACAGGCGTGTATAGCATCCGAACATGTTGGACGGATGGCAAGCGAAGTTCATGGCAAGTGCGCGCATTTTGCCCTCTTCGTCCTCGAGCTTTAACATGTAAACGTGCTTGTCAACCTCACCGACCGGGTTGGGCTTAAACTCCATAACTCCGTCAACCGGCAGACGACGGCTCATGTTCCACTGCCCCTCAACCTTGGAGAACTTGAGATAGCCCGTGTGGTTTGTCAGGAACACGCGGTCAATCGTCTTGCAGATGCGGTCGAGCAAAAATGCCTCGTAGGTCTCAGTGTAGTAATTAAAATCGTAACCCTTGACCGCGGGTCCGAAATGCGTGTGTGTATATGAAACGTGCAGATTCTCGCGCTTTACTCCGTACTTTTCACCCGCATAGTCGCGCAGTGCCTCGGGGAGTGTATCATCGTGGAAGAGAAGGTCCATCGCGATGAGGAGAACCGTCTCGCCGTCCGCGTCACGCATCATAAGGGTTCTGACGTATAAGTCGTCATGCACCTCGGTAAACGGCTCGCCGAATACGCTGCCAAAGCCTATCATCGTAGCTGTCTGTGCCGGCGTGATAATATCCTTAGCCACACCGAATGTAACTTTATTGTACTTGTTATCCATATTTTACATCACCTTTCTGATGTTTGATTTCGATTGTAATATAACATAACTCTGTAAAACTTTCAATAATTTATGGCTTTACAATTTCTGCCAAAGTATTTATACTATATATGGTTATCAGTCACAGTGAAAGGCGGTGTACCGCAATGCTCTTTTTGTCTTATGACGCATTACGCTATCCTATATCTGTTTCGCGCCAGTACGCTCGTGTAAAGGACAAAAACCATGTTCACGATTTCATGCAGATAATCCACGTAAACGGTGGCTCGTACACACACTATTTAGGCAACGGCTCTTCTACGATGTACGAAACCGGTCTTACGATTATCCCGCCCGGGCTTTCGCATTTTGCCGATGCGCGTTGGGCGGAAAACGACCTTTTCTTCTGCGATTTTGCAAATCGCCTTTTTGGTGAGGATACCGGCAACGCGTGGAGCTTCTTTAACATCTGCCTGTCCCCGCTCGGCGATGCGGCATATAATAAAACCCCTTTTCTAAAGCCGCGCCACACGACTGACGGCGAAATCTACCGTCTGTTCTGTGAGCTTCACGAGGCGGGAAAAACTTCGTCTGACGATAACCTTCCTCTAATGCGTGCAAAAACTGCCGAGCTTCTGAGCCTTATCTCGTCCGAGTACATAGCGCAGCAGGGAGTTTTAAGTAAGCGCGGCATGAGCGACTATTGCCCGAGCGTGTACGCGATATTTAATTTTATCCATAAAAATTACCAAAACGACATCCGCGCCGAGCACGTCGCGCGCGAGGGGATGATGTCCCTGCGCTCATTCCACCGCATTTTCCCTGAAATCATGGGTATGACGTTTGTAAAATATCTCAATTACCTGCGCATAAAGCATGCAAAGGAGCTTCTTGAGGGTACCAACCTTATTATGCGTGATATTGCCGAGCTTAGCGGCTTTGTAAACACTACGCATTTTAACCGCACGTTTCATGAGAAAACCGGCTTTTCGCCGAGTAAGTGGCGCGATTTCTCACGCCTTAACGCATAAGGAATTTGCAGATAATTTGCGACAATCGGATTTTTGAATTTTCTCATTGACTGCGCGGCGGTTTTATATTATAATACTCTGTAGTGTGCTGGTGTAGCTCAGTCGGTAGAGCAGCTGATTCGTAATCAGCAGGTCGACGGTTCAAGTCCGCTCACCAGCTCCAAATAAAACCACTATCCAAATGGATAGTGGTTTTATTTGGTTGTATGGGGATGTGGACTTGAAAGGCGGCTCAATATCCCCTCCCAAAAAACTGTTGCTTTTCTTTTTATTTTATTGTATAATTGTCTTTATGTTGCGGACAGATGTCCGTAAGATTCGGAAATGCACGAAAGGAACTACAAAAATGAACTTTACGGAATTACTGGTAAAAATTGATGACATTGTATGGGGATTACCCCTTATAATCCTCATCCTGGCGGTCGGCGCATGGCTTACAATCCGCACAGGTCTTCTGCAGGTGCGGCATTTGGGCAAGGCACTCAAATTCATGGTCAAAAATGAGGAGAACGGTGTAGGCGAGGTAAGCTCGTTTGGCGCGCTGTGCACTGCGCTCTCCGCAACGATAGGCACCGGAAACATCGTAGGTGTTGCAACCGCTATCGCATCCGGCGGTCCGGGCGCTCTGTTCTGGATGCTCTTTGCGGCATTTCTCGGCATGGCTACAAAGTACGCCGAGGGCTTACTCGCGGTCAAGTACCGTGAGATTGACGAAGACGGTCACGCGCTCGGCGGTCCGTTCTACTACATAGAAAAAGGCATGGGAAAAAACTGGAAATGGCTTGCAAAGTTCTTTGCAATTTTCGGTGTTCTGGCAGGTCTTTTAGGTATAGGTACAATAACCCAGATAAACGGCATAACCTCTGCGGCGCAGCAGTTCTTTGACCCGAAGGTTTCAAACGTACTCTTTATGATAGGCGAGACCCCGATTACACTTACCACCGTAATCGTCGGCGCGATTGTCACCGTTGCGGCGGCCCTTGTAATCATCGGCGGTATCAAGCGTATCTCCAAAGTAAGTGAAATCGTGGTTCCGTTCATGGCAATCCTCTACGTACTGTGCGGACTTATAATTATAATTTCAAACATCACTGCAGTGCCTGACGCATTGCGCCGGATTTTCGTCGGCGCGTTTAATCCGCAGGCGGTCGCAGGCGGTATCGTGGGTATAACCATCAAGGTCGCAATGCAGAAGGGTGTTGCGCGCGGCATCTTCTCAAACGAATCAGGCCTCGGCTCAGCTCCGATAGCCTCCGCCGCGGCTAAGACAAACTCCTGCGTACGTCAGGGCCTTGTCACCATGACCGGCACGTTTATTGACACTATCATCGTTTGCACCATGACAGGTCTTGCAATCATCATTGCGGGCTCATGGGTTCCCGAGCTCGGGCTTGAGGGCGCGGCAATTACCATAAACGCATTCCAGACCGCACTCCCCTTCCCCGCTCAGGTAAGCGCCTTCCTTCTGATGCTTTGCCTTGTCTTCTTCGCGTTTACCACTATCCTCGGCTGGGACTATTACTCCGAGCGTTGCCTTGAGTATTTGGTCGGGGGACGCAAATGGATGGTAAAGGTCTACCGCTGGCTGTACATCGCGGCGGTATTTGTAGGTCCGTACATGACCGTCAAGGCGGTGTGGACGATTGCGGACATCATGAACGGTCTGATGGCGCTTCCCAACTGCATCGCGCTCCTCGCGCTCTCAGGCGTTGTCGCAAAGGAAACGCGCGAGTATTTTGCAAAGGCACGCGGCGAGCTCAAGTAATTTAAAAAGTATAAAATTTCAGGGTGTGCATCTGTGCACACCCTGTTTTTTTACAAAAAAAGCCTACCCTATCCCACGCATTGTAGGGAAGGGATTTATCCCTTCCGCTTCGGAATGCATAAATGCATTCCCTACATAACCGTAATTCCCGTTTTGTGTGGTGCGGATGCTCCCCTCTGACTACACATTATACATTTCCCTTGCAAACACTCTGTTGCTATGGTATAATATATATGCCAAACAAACTGAATATGAATTTCTATGCGCTGCGGGCGTTTTTTATCTTTCGGTAAAAACGTGCGCTCTATTCTGCGTACCTCAGTGTATAGGAATTTAAAGTTTGTTTGGCGGCAAATGAGCTGTGCGTTTTTCGTGCGTCGGCTTATGTCGGCGCTTTTTTTAATGCGTGGCTCCTAAAAGGTTGCTGCACGCTTGACACATACAAAAGGGCTCCCTCATCAGAGGGAGCCCTTTTGTATGCACCTTCCGGTTGATTTCTACGTAACATGCGGGTATAATAATATAATAAAAATTTTCCTTGAAGGGAGAACTCTTTTAAAAATGGATTTTAAGCTTTTATGGCGCGTGTTTTTTTCATTTTTTAAAATCGGCGCGTTTACCTTTGGCGGCGGGTACGCGATGATACCTATAATCCAAGCCGAGGCGGTGGAAAAGCACGGCTGGATTTCCGATGAAGATATTTTGGAAATAGTTGCGATTGCAGAGTCCACCCCGGGCCCGATTGCGGTAAACGCGGCGACGTTTGTCGGCTACCGCACGTGCGGTTTTTTAGGCGCGTTCTGCGCGACGCTCGGCGTGGTGCTTCCAGGCTTTATGATTATCCTTGCAATTTCCCGCCTGCTGCGCGAGTTCTCGGAAATTCAGGCGGTGCGCTATGCGTTTTACGGCGTACGCGCGGGTATTCTCGCGCTCATCCTCAAGGCGCTCTTTTCAATGTACAAAAAAGCGCCGCACGGCGCGGTGGCGTACATCGTCATGGCGGGCGCGTTTATCGCAACCGCGGTGTTTAAAATAAACATACTTATAGTGGTCATCGCGTGCGCAATCTTCGGGCTTATAACCTCGTCATATGCGGCAAGGAGGGACAAGGCATGATTTTCTTAGAGCTGTTTCTGACGTTTTTTAAAATCGGCGCGTTCACCGTCGGCGGCGGGTACGCAATGCTTCCCTTTATTCAGGCTGAGGTGGTAAATCGCGGCTGGCTTCCCAATGAAGCGATTGTAAACTTCATCGCGATAAGCGAATCCACCCCGGGCCCGTTTGCGATAAATACCGCGACGTACGTAGGCTCGGAGCTGGGTGGCATATTCGGCTCATTCTGCGCGACGCTCGGCATAGTACTTCCGAGCTTTATAATAATCCTCATCGTCGCGCGGGTATACGATAAGTTTAAGAAAAGTAAAACCGTCAAAGGCTGTATGTCAGGCTTAAAGCCCGCGGTGGTCGGCCTAATCGGCACGGCGGTGATAAGCATTGCGCTCACGGTATTCTTCCCCGCAGGCTTTTCCCTTTCGGTTTTTACAACACGTGATTTCTACGTATCCCTTGCGATTTTCGCAATCGCGGCATTCATCACGTTTAAAAAGAAGGCGCACCCGATAGTTATTATCCTTATCTCCGCAGTCCTCGGCATCGCAACCGGGTATCTAATCTAAAAAGAATAAGCCCTGCAGTCTCAAAAAAGACCGCAGGGCATTTTTATATTCCTACAGTGCGTTTACAAGCTCCTTGTAATGCTCGCCGCGGGCGGCGAAATTTACGTATAAATCAAAGGACGCGCACGCGGGCGAGAGGGTTACAATGTCCCCGCTCACTGCATATTTTGAAGCGGTCATGACCGCCTCATCCATCGTCTTACACTCATGAATCGGCATATCCGCGGGTGAGTACCCCTCGGCTTTTTCGACCGCCGCGCGAATTTTGGGCGTGGTAACGCCGACTAAAATAAGACGCTTTACGTACTTTACTGCCTCAGGACCCAATACGTCAAACGGTATCTCTTTATCATACCCGCCGGCTATCAGGATAACCTTGGTATCAAGCGCGCGCAGTCCGGCAATCGTGCGCGACGGACTTGACGCGATAGAGTCATTGTAATACTTCACTCCGTCCTTTTCGCGCACAAGCTCCATACGGTGAACAACGCCTGCAAACTCAGCCGCGACGCGGCGCACGACCTCATCGGGCACAATATCACCGACGGCTGCAATCGCCGCCATGTAGTTTTCCACGTTATGCATACCCGGGATTTTTATCCCCGCGCAGTCGAGGATTTTCCGACCGCCGCGTATAATTTCACCGTCGCGGCAGTATACGCCGTCGGGTAGCACTTCACGGCGCGAGAAGAGGATGCAGTCCGCACCCACCTCGTCGGAGAGAGTACGCGTTACGTCATTGTCCGCATTTAACACCACGCGCCCGCCCTCGGGGCGGTACAGGTAGATGTTTCGCTTTGCGTCCGTGTACTCCTGCATGGACGTGTGCACATCCAGGTGATTTGGCGCGAGGTTTGTTATAACCGAAATCTCGGGTGAGCGCGTCATCGTCATTAGCTGGAAGGAGGAGAGCTCGAGCACCGCCCAGTCATCCTCACGCATATCGCCTGCACGGTCCAAAAGCGGGTTTCCGATGTTTCCGCCTATGTAGCACGTCTTTCCCGCGGCTTTTAAAAGCTCATAAATTACGGTTGTGGTGGTCGTCTTGCCGTCACTGCCTGTAACGCCTATGATATGCGCCGGGCATACGTGCATGAAAACATCCATCTCGGATGTTATAATGCTTCCCCGCCCACGCGCGGCTTCAAGCTCGGGCATATCCGGGCGCATACCCGGTGTTTTGAATATAAGCTCGTGGTCAAGCCCCTTTAAATAGTCCTTACCTGTTCTAAACTCCGCGCCGCGGGCTTTAAACTCATCGCGCAACGTCGCATCAAGCTCTGAGTATTCCTTTTTATCGCACACCGTCACCAGCGCGCCCGAGTCAAGCAGCAGACGGATAAGCGGCGTGTTTGACACGCCCATGCCCGCAACCGCTATGCGCTTTCCGCGCACATATTCAAGAAATTTCGTAAATTTACTGCTCATACCATTCTCACCGTATCCTTTTTACGTGTTTATATCTATATTATACTCCATACCGCCAAACCATGCAAACACCTATTTGCATCTTATGCCTTAAAATGTTAAAATATATTAATACTATGTACAGGAGTGTACGGCTTATGCCTCTTATCAAAAACGAAATTTATACCGCGGAAATCACAGGCTATACCGCCGAGGGCGCGGGTGTCGCGCGTATAGACGGTCAGGTGGTGTTTGTCCCTGGTGCGCTTGAGGGCGAGGAAATCAGGGTAAAGATAATAAAGGTTACAAAATCCCTCTGCTATGGCAGGGTCGAGGAAATCCTCACCCCATCGCCGGAGCGGGTTTTGCCCGCATGCCCGTCATTCCCCAAATGCGGCGGCTGCGACCTGTGGCATATGAGCCGCGCCGAGGAGCTCAAGCTTAAAACCCGCCGCGTTTACGATGCGCTCTGCCGCATCGGCGGCTTTGAAAACCCGCCGATGGAACAGATTATCGCAGAGGATGGGCGCGGGCGCTACCGCAACAAGTGTATGTTTCCGGTGGCTGAGCGTCAGGGCGAAATGATAAGCGGCTTTTTTCGCCACCACAGCCATGATATTGTAGTAACTCCCGACTGCCTTATCCAGAAAGAGCGCGCGAATGATATACGCGACGCTGTGTGCACCCTCGCCCCAAAGTACGGTATAAGCGCGTATAATGAGGCTTCCGGCAAGGGTATTTTGCGAAATATCTACCTGCGCTGCGGGGAGGCGGGCGACATGCTCTGTCTTGTAGTGACCGAAAAGCCAAAGCGCATAGGCGAGCTTGCTAAGGATCTTTCCTCTCGCTTTCCGAGCCTTAAAAACATAAGCCTTAACATAAACAAAATGCGTGGGAATACTCTGCTGGGTGATAAGCTAATCCCGATAATCGGGGATATTAACTGGTCGGATACCATGTCCTCTCTTACCTTCCGCATATCCCCACTCGCGTTTTATCAGGTAAACCGCGCGCAGGCGGAGCGTCTTTATAAAAAAGCCATTGAGTATGCAGAGCTTACCCCTTCAACCTTCGCGGTGGATTTATACTGCGGCGCGGGTACTATTACGTTAAACTTGGCGAAAAAATGCGCGCGCGTACTGGGTATCGAGGTAGTGCCCGAAGCGATTGAGGATGCGCGTGAGAATGCGCGCATAAACGGTATTGAAAACGCGGAATTTATTTGCGCGGATGCGGGTGAAGCGGCATCGCGCCTTGCCGAGCGCGGTGAACGCCCGCACGTTATCGTGGTGGACCCGCCGCGCAAGGGCATGGACGAATCAGGACTTTCCGCTATGGTTAAAATGTCACCCGAGAAAATCGTCTACGTCTCCTGCGATGTGGCAACGCTTGCACGCGACCTTAAATTCCTATGCCAAAACGGCTATACCCTCACCAAGGTATGCCCTGTCGATATGTTCCCCGCAACGCGGCACGTGGAGTGCGTCGCGCAACTGCGGTGGGGATAGTTAACAACCAAGGTTTCCAACGAACAAATAAATCACAGAATCATAAATAAAAGAGGAGAATTTACATGTGTTTAAATAATCAACCAAGATTGTATGGCATCAATAATTCTAACAGAGATTATTCTTTAGCAGATACATGGGGGAAAAATCAATTTAATTCTTCGTTTCCTGTGGCATTATCATGTTATTTGTTTAGTAAAAACCATGATGCCGTATACATAAAATCAAGTCAAACAATAAATTCAATTATCGAGCATATTTCAATCGAAGATTTATTTGGGATGAACCCATTATCAGAAAATATATTTTTTTCGTTTGAAACACCATTTACCCCTTATCAGAGGTTTATTACCGGAACTATACCTAGAAATGATTTGGTTGTAATGAATTTAGAAGACGGTTCTTGTGTAAGCACCTTAGAAATCAAACTTACAGCACTTCCTGATAATTCCACCTGCAATTTAACAGAGGATGAGTTTGGGTCAGAAATAGTCATTCGTCCAGATACTATTAAATATTTAGCTTGTAGCATTATAAAAAAGTTTGAAAATAATGTTAATGAGTTGATTACAGCACTCGGAAATGTGGGTAACCGAATTACTGATTGGAGCGAAGCTGTTAATATTATTCCGTTTGTTTTTCAAATTAAGCAAGCAATATTAAATATCGTTGAATTAAAACACGAAGAACAAAATCCTATTATTATGGAACCCATTTGGAAAACTGAGGGAAAATCACCACGCCTATCAAACAATTGCTTAGATGTTTTTGTTTGGAGTGATTTTGGAATGCTTAACCTTTTTCTTCCAGATAATGGAATTGAAATCAGAAGCATATCTCGTCACACAAGAAGTATGGTTTGGCTTTATAAAATGTTATGGGATTACTGTTATGAAAATCATTTTGACGGGGATAAAATTGTTGATACATTATCATATAATACAAAAAATGACAAAGCTTTTTCTACAAATGGTTCAAGGACTCATC
>JAZRUF010000120.1:0-11180 GCA_045652405.1 Eubacteriales bacterium
AGAGCGGAGATTTGTAAAAGCAAAATTTGTAAAATAAAAAAATGGAGGAATGCAACATGACTGAAAAAACCAATCAGGAAGTGGAGCGCGAGACTGACGCGCTTCCGGAGAAGCTCTTTGAAGAGGCGAAAACCACGCCATCATATGAGAGTTTGGAGGCGAAGCCTTCGACAATAACCGTAAAGTATAACGGTGAGGAGAAGCAGATAAGTCTCGAGGAGGCGGTTGTGCTTGCTCAGAAGGGCATGAATTACGACCATGTAGTGGCAGAGCGTGACAGCAAATACAAGCGGGAGCTGGATGTACTGGAGCGTTACGCCGCGATGAGCGGAATGAGCCGTGATGAGTATGTACGCCGTTTGGAGGAGGAGGAAGCCGCGTCTGCGTCCGGCGAGGACTGGCGCGGAATGCAGGAGCTGTACAGCGTATATCCCGAGCTGAGACAGCAGGGAGTACCCGCCGAGGTAAGTGATGCGATACGCGCAGGAGAAAACCCACTCCGCGCATATCAGAACCACAGAATTTCCGAGCTTACCCGGGAGCTTGAAAATCAGGAACGCATAGAGCGGGTGCGCGCACGCGCGATAGGCTCTGTACGCGGTGATGCGACAGAGCGTGTACGCGACGCATTTTTAGAGGGATTTATACTTTAACTCACGATGAACCAACGCCAAAGGGCAAAACAAAAATTATTTGATTTAAGAAAGGAAAAATAAAACTATGGCTATTAATTTACATGAAAAATACGCAAGCGAAATCCAGTCAAAATTCACACGCGAGAGTCTCATCGCAGGAAGACTCTCCGACCTTTACTCCTTCACCGGCGTAAAGACCGTAAACATTACAACCCCAATTACCGTGCCGATGGTTGACTACACCCGCTCCGGCGCTAACCGCTACGGCACTCCGCAGGAGATGCAGGACATCGTTCAGGAGCTTACACTGACTCAGGACAAGAGCTTTGCAATGACAATCGACAAGGGCAACAACTCCGACCAGTCAGGCGTAAAAGAGGCGGGCAGAATGCTCTCACTGCAGATTGCTGAGCAGGCGGTCCCGACCATGGACAAATACTGCTTCAATCAGCTTGTTGAAAAAGCCGGCAAGCTCGCAGGCAGCACTGAGGAGCTTACTCGCGAGAACATCTGCGCACGTATTACCGCGGCAACCGTCTACATGGACGATGCGGAAGTCCCTGCAGAGGACAGAACCCTGTTTGTTCCCAGCTCAACCTACGCTATGCTCCGCAGCTCTGAGGAGTTCCAGAAGTGCGATGCACTGATGGAAAAATCCCTTGCAAAGGGTCAGGTCGGTACATATGACGGCATGGCGGTAATCAAGGTTCCCACCGCACGCTGGCCCGAGGCTGCAAACTTCATTGTTGTGCACAAGGCGGCTGCATGTGCACCTGTAAAGCTCAACGACACAAAGCTCCATCAGGACCCGCCGGGAATTTCCGGTGCACTGCTCGAGGGCAGACAGTACTACGACCTGTTCGTATTCGGCGCAAAGTGCGCAGGTGTATACGCAGATGTAAATACAAACGTAAAGCCTGTGGTTCAAACACCGTACTACGATTACGACTACTGCAACATCGTCAGCGATGAAAGCGACGGCGCAAGCTTCTGCTATACGATTGACGGAAGTGACCCGCGCTACTCAAAGAACGTTGCCTACGGAAGTTCCATGGCAACAGTTGAACCCGGCACAAAGGTCCGCGCATACGGCTTCAGAGAAGGCTGCTTCAACTCGGAAGTAATCGAATTTGAAATTTAAGGCGGTGGCTTGATATGGCAGGTATGAAAAATCTGCCGGTGTATACTGCGACGGCGGGAAATTCTTCCCGCCGTGCAGTCAAGGCGGCCGTGTACCCTAAGGCGGGCGGCACGCCTTACATCGGATATGTTATTGACGGCAGAACGTATAAGGACCCGAACGGCAAAGTGCGTATAGACGATGGTTCACGCGTCGAGCTCGCCGACGGACGCAGCTATATTTACAACCGCGAAAGCGGCGGCGTGCCAAACTACGCGACCGCGATGCAAATCTATGAGAACTCTATAAAATCGGATTTGGACGCATACCGCAATAGCCGCAGGAACGCAGACCGCGCGATTGATTTGAGTGTAAGTCAGATGGTCGAAGACCTCAGAGCGGACCAAAAGAGAGTCAATGAGAGAAATAAGGCTGCAAAGAAAGAGCTTGCACGCGCATACCGCGATGCGACAAACCCGCACGGTGTTGTTGCCCAGCGCCTTGAAGCACTCGGCTTGGGTGACTCGGGATATGCGGAGAGCACGTATGCCAAGCTCGGCGGCGAGTACCAGAGGGCACTGGGTGAAATGGATGCTGCCGAGCTTCAGGCACTCAGTGAGATAGATTCGGCGATAACCCGCGCATACCGTGACGGCGAGATAGAAAAAGCCAAGGCGTGGCAGGAGCTTGAAAAGGACATCTTAAAGTACAGCTCGGAGAAGAACGAAAAGCTTGCAGACATGCGCTTTAAAGCGGCGAGCGCTGCCGCGGATGACGAGCGCTGGCAGCAGGAATGGCAAAAAGAGCTTGAGGAGAGCGAATATTCACGCCGCCGTGACGAGCTGCGTGACAGCCGTGATGCCAAAGAAGATGCTTATGACCGCGCGCTCAGCCTTGTAAAGCTCGGCATAAGCAACAATGAAATTGCCGCGGCACTCGGCATAAGCCGTGCACAGGCGGATGCGATTGCCGCTCGCGCAGTAGCAAAGAAAAGCTCATCGGGTACAAAGACGAGCTCATCAAGCTCTAAGGTAAAGAGCGTGAGTGAGCAAAAAAAAACTAAGATGACCGCCGCCGAGCGGGCTGAGCTTGATAAAAAACAGCAGGAAAAAATTGCAAAGCTCAAAGCCGCGATTGCCGCGGTTATTGATAGCGAGAACATAACAGACGCTGAGGAGATACAACGCCTTTACGACCAGTATGTTATAGATGCGGTAACCAATGGGTATATAACGCGCGAAGATTTAGAGTATTTGTATTAAAGAATATAAAAAGCCTCTTCGGGGGCTTTTTATATTGCATATTAGGTGGCGCGGGAGTATACTATATATTAATTGAGACATTTAAAGAGAGGTAGAAAACCTTATGGGATTATTTGAGCTTTTCCTGATAGGTATAGGACTTTCGATGGATGCATTCGCCGTTGCCGTGTGCAAGGGGCTCTGCATGTCGAAAATAAACAAAAAGCATGCGGTGATTATCGCGCTCTTTTTCGGCGGGTTCCAGTTTCTTATGCCGGTTATAGGATGGCTTTTAGGCACGCAGTTTGAGCGGTATATCGTAAGCTTTGACCATTGGATTGCATTTGCACTTTTGGCGTTTATCGGCGGGAAGATGATATACGAGGCGGTAAGCGATGATGAGGAAGATTCATGCAGTACGGATAAGAGGCTTGATTTAAAAGAGCTTACGCTCCTTGCTGTAGCAACGAGTATTGACGCGCTCGCGGTGGGGATAACCTTTGCTTTTTTAAAGGTAAATATTCTGCCTGCTGCAGGGCTTATAGGAATTACAACGTTTGTCCTCTCCCTTGCGGGTGTAGTCATAGGCAACCGCTTCGGAAGCAGGTACAAGAAAAAAGCCGAGATATGCGGCGGTGTTATACTCATCCTCATAGGTCTTAAAATATTGCTTGAGCATCTGGGGATAATGTTTTAGAAGAGAAAAATCCTTATAAAAAGAAGTGATAAATTATGAAGCTAGTTATCTTAACCGCATTGGGTGTCGGCGGTGCGACGCTTTTCGGAACTCTGCTCGGATTTGCGTTTAAGGGTCTGTCGCACAGGTTTTCGGATATTGTTCTCTCCTTTGCCGCGGGCGTAATGCTCGCCGCCGCGGTGCTCGGACTTATTCTGCCTTCGCTCGAATACGGCGGAAACTTAAGCGTAATCGTAACCGTTGCAGGGGTTTTTGTCGGCGCAATGTGCCTAAACCTCATCGACCGCGTCACGCCGCATTTGCACAGACTTGTCGGAGCTGAGGATGAGGAGCATAACAATGCGGATTTAAACCGCGTTCTGTTGTTTGTAACCGCGATTGCGATACACAACCTGCCCGAAGGCATTGCCGCGGGTGTCGGATTCGGCAGCGGAGATACCTCAAACGCACTCATGATAGCCGGCGGTATCGCGCTTCAGAACATACCCGAGGGTATGGTGATTATAGCACCCATGCTCGCGGCGGGTATAAGCCGAAGAAAGACATTCATCTGCGCGGCGATAACCGGACTTATCGAGGTGCTGGGAACGCTTGTAGGATACTTCGCGGTAAGCCTCGCATCTGCGATTTTACCATTTTCACTCGCGTTTGCGGGCGGCACTATGCTCTATGTAATAAGTGATGAGATGATACCAGAAACTCACGCGCACGGAAGCCAGCGCGGCGCGACGTATGCACTGCTCGTAGGCTTTTGCCTGATGCTTGTGTTTGACGTACTTTTAGGATAGAAAAAAGCCTACCGGCAGGTAGGCTTTTTTATATTAATCTTCACGCTCTAAAATGTCTAAAATATGGTTTTTATATAAAATGGCTTTCGCGCCGTATACCGCCTGTATACCGCCGCCGATTTCGAGCACGTCCGCAGCGCCGAGCGCTTTGAGTGCTGCGCGGTCTACCTTTGATTTATCGCGCACGTTTACGCGCAGGCGGGTTATGCACGCGTCAACGTCCTCCATATTCTCGCCACCGCCAAACGCCTCAATTATTTTAATCGCGTCCTCTTTGAGCTTTCCCTTGGTAACAAGATTTGACTGCACACCGGGCTGGTCGCTGTCCTCATCGTTTCTGCCGGGTGTCATGACATTGAATTTAAGGATAAGGAACTTAAAGAGGAAGTAATAAATAACCGCCCAAAGTATGCCTACCGGTATGACAAGCAGCCAGTTTGTCCTGGCATTTCCCTGAAGCACGCCGAAGAGCAGAAAGTCGATAACACCGCCTGAGAACGTGTTTCCTATCGAGATGTTTAAAAGGTCCGCGACCAGGAAGGAGAGACCGTCTAAAAACGAGTGTATCACGTAAAGCCACGGCGCTACAAAAAGGAACATAAACTCAATTGGTTCGGTTATGCCGGTTATAAATGAGGTCAGCGCAACGCCGAGGAACAATCCCGCAAAAGCGCGCCGCTTTTCACGTGCCACACAGCGGTACATCGCAAGGCATGCGGCGGGGAGTGCAAACATCATCGTGGCAAAACGCCCTGCAAAAAAGCGCGTGCCCTCGGTGAAAAGTCCGACGTGGTTGGGGTCTGCCATCTGCGCGAAGAATATCTTCTGCGCGCCGACAACGGTTTCACCCGCCACCTGTGCAACGCCGCCGAGCTCCGAGTACCAGAAGAGCGGGTAAATCATGTGGTGGAGTCCAACCGCACCGCACAGACGCATCAGGAAGCCGTAAAGGAAGGTTCCGAAAACGCCGAGTTTTGCAATGCCCTCGCCCGCGGTGACGAGCAAATTCTGAAACGGCGGCCATACTATGAAGAAAAATACGCCGACAAGAATCGCGGCAAAGGACGCGGCAATGGGTACAAACCGCGAGCCACCGAAAAATCCGAGCACCTGCGGAAGCTCAATATTGCTGTAGCGGTTGTGTAGCCACACGGTAATTGAGCCAATGACTATCGCGCCGATAACACCTGTATCTATGCCGGTTTCGCGCCCGAAAATCGTTAGGAGCGCGGAAATCGTCGCGGTCATGACAAGATAGCCCAAAATTCCCGCGAGTGCGGCTACGCCCTTGTCACGCTTTGCAAGACCTATGCACAGACCAATGCATAACAGTAGTGACAGGTTTGCAAAAACCGCGTTGCCTGCCTGGCTCATTACATTGAATATTCCCTGCAGCACCGCATTTGAGAGTATCGGATATTCGGCTATCGTTGCAGGGTTTGAAAATGCGCCGCCGATGCCGAGCAAAAGTCCCGCCGCGGGGAGTACCGCAATCGGCAGCATAAAGGATTTTCCTATTTTCTGAAGCTGTTTAAACATAGTACACCTTCCTGTATTTATTTCGGAGAATAGCTCATGACAGTGTCGGATACCGTAACATTCTTCCCAAGCATCTCCTCGTCAATTGAGCATTTCTCACCGCTTGAGATTACCAATATAACGTCGCATTCAAAGCCTGCGTCCTTTAAGGTTTTAAAATCTACGTCCACAAGCCGCTCGCCCTGAGCGACGCGCTCACCGCCTTTTACATGGCTTTTAAAACCGTCGCCCTTGCGCTTTACCGTGTCAATACCTATGTGGATGAGGGCTTCTGCACCGTCAGAGGTTGTGATGCCTATCGCATGCCCGCCGGGGAATACCGTGCTTATCACGCCCGCGACCGGCGCGCAGACGGAGGAATTCTCGGGCTCGACGGCAAAACCGTACCCCATCGTTCCGGCAGAGAATACCGGGTCATTTACCTTGGAAAGCTGCTTTAACATACCGTTTACCGGCGCGGTTACATTGCGGGTTTTTGACTTGCGTTTTCCGAAAAACATAGTATATCATTCTCCATTCTGCAATTTTTTGAGTTTGTAGAGTTAAAATGTAGTCTGCGCGTATGCATGAAAAATTATGCAAAGGGCGAAATTTTCAAATTTCTACTATACAGATTTTAAAAATTGAGGTATACTAAAACTATAATAACCTAAATTGAAGGGAAGGTTTTATAAATGAAACGTTTAATGGCTTTTGTACTTACTTTGGCACTTGCGTTTAGCATTATGCCCACCGTCTCCGCATCGCAGTTTTCAGACCTTAAAGGTCACTGGGCGGAGCAGGTTATGCTCGAGGCAAACAAAAACGGTCTGCTCTTCGGCTCAAACGGAAAGATGGACCCGAACGGAAAGCTCACTCGCGCACATATCGCGGCTATCGTAACGCGCGCTTTCGGCGCAACGTATGAGGCGGATATGTCCTCCTATACCGATGTCCCGGCGACCGCGTGGTATGCCAAGGATATGGCGCGCGCAGTCGGCATGGGCATTATGGCAAACCGCGGCATGATTAAGCCCAACGAGCCCATCTCACGTCTGGAAACATTTTTGGTGCTCGCAGCAGCCCTCAACCTTGATGATGCGGATGCATCCGCGCTCTCAGGATTTTCCGATGCTGCAAGCGTTTCCGAGTACGCAAAGGGTCAGCTCGCAGCTATGGCAGCGCGCGGATATGTAAGAGGTGCAAACGGCAAGTTAAACCCGAACTCAACTATCACCCGCGCTGAGTTTGCAGCGCTCTTTGCCCAAATTTTTAACTCAATCAAGTCCTCGGGCAGTATGTCCACAAGCACTACCGGAAACATCCTTGTAAATGGCGACAATGTGAATATGGACTATTGCTTCATCGTCGGCGATGTAATTATCGGTGACGGTGTTAAGACGGTTAACTTAAACGCGGTGTCCGTCCAGGGCAGAATTTTAATCCGCGGCGGCGAAACCGCAGTCAACTTAAGCGGCTCTACCAATGCAACCGAGGGAATTGTTGTCGCAAAGACAAACGGCCAGGCTCAGCTTTTCAACAAAGCGGCTATCACCACCGACGGTGTTATAATAAAAAGCCCGACCCGCCTTACCGGAAACTTTACGAATGTTGATGCACGCGCCAACGTAAATATCGCATCCGGTGTTGTAAACCGTATGGAGGTAAACGAGATGGGTATTACGGTTACAAACGAGGTCGGCGCTATCCTCAATTACCTGTACGTAAATAAGAATAATGTTACCGCAACCGGCACCGGATTTTCTTCAGTCATTTTAGGTCAGGGCGTAACCGGGACTATTCTAAACGAATATCCGCTTACGTCATCAATGGTTTCAAGCACTGCCGGAATTTATTAAAATCTAAAAACCGAAAACCCCGACGTAAGTACGTCGGGGGTTTTTGCATATTTCACGCAATTTGGACAAAAACTAAGCCGTAACATTACTTGAAAGGCGGAGTTTAAATTGAAAGTGCGTGAAGTTATGAGCACCAACGTAGTATCCCTGATGCCGGAGGACACTACGGCAAAAGCTGCGAGCGTCCTTGCGCGGCACCATATCGGCATGATACCTGTGTGTGCAAAGGACGGCAAGCTCCGCGGCGTGGTAACCGACCGCGACATTGTCCTGCGCTGTATCGCGTGTGAGAGCATACCCGAGGAGACAAGCCTGAGGGAGATTATGACGCGCGGTGTCATATCCGTATCGCCGGACGCGGACGTGCGCGAGGCCGCCGCATGCATGGCATCTGAGCAGGTAAGACGGCTTCCGGTGGTTGATGCAAACCGCGTCGTCGGAATACTGTCGCTCGGCGATTTGGCGCGCTCACAGAGCTTTGATATGGAAGCGGCAAAAACACTCTCACGTATAAGTGCGCTATAGCTTCCTTTTTTTTCAAAACGGCGCGGTTTTCTTTTGACTATTGTATTGCGATTATGGTATAATAACCTCGGAGGGAAAGTGCTTTGCACTTTTCTGCGCCACAGGCGCGTTTAATTGTAGAGCAGGGGCTTGCTCCTGCCGAAAAAAGCGATTTGCAATAACCGGGGGGCTAAAGAACCTTGATTGAATTTGTAACAAAAGAAAACTTAGCTGAATATGAAGCGTTTGTAGAATCCCATCCGAAGGGGCATTTTATGCAGTCCTCTCTCTGGGCTAAGCAAAAGCCCGAATGGGTGTGGGAGGGCATGCTCTGCCGTGACGGCGAGGGCAAGGTACGCGGTGCGATGTCAGTTCTCATCCGCAAGGTGCCGTACCTGCCGTACCGCCTGATGTACGCAGGCCGCGGTCCGGTGTGCGATATAGGCGATACGGATACACTCCGTGAGCTCACTGACGGCGCGATAGAGCTTGCAAGGAAGTACAATGCATATACACTCAAAATAGACCCGGACGTTTTAATAGACGATGAGGCGTTCATCCTGCGTATGGAGAGCCTTGGCTACAAGCGGCTGGACACGGGCAAAAACTTCTCCGGCATTCAGCCGCGCTTTGTGTTCCGCCTGTACTTAAACGGCCGCGGTGAGGAGGAGCTCATGGAGTCCTTCCACTCCAAGACGCGCTATAACATCCGCCTTGCCGAGCGCAAGGGCGTAACCGTAAAGCTCTGCGGAAAAGAAGCCGTGGGCGAGTTTTCAAGCCTTATGCTTGAAACCGGCGTGCGCGATGGCTTCGTAGTGCGTGACAAGCAGTATTTTGAAAACATGATGGATAATTTGGGCGAGCATTGCCGCCTTTATATGGCGTATTCGGATAAGGGCGAGGCGATTGCCGGTACCCTTGCAATATGGTACGGTGACAAGGTTTGGTACCTCTACGGTGCGTCCTCAAACAGCCACCGCAACCTGATGCCAAACTACCTGCTCCAGTGGAATATGATTCAGTGGGCGGTCGAAAAGGGCTGCCGTGTGTACGACTTCCGCGGCGTGTCCGGCGATTTGAGTGAGGATAATCCGCTCTACGGTCTGTACCGCTTCAAAAAAGGCTTTAACGGCGACTTTACCGAGTTTGCCGGCGAGTTTGATTACGTGTTCAAACCCCTTGTGCATACCGCGGTGGAAAAGGGCGAAAAGACCTTCCGCCGCTTGAGAAAGAATTTATTTATGCTCAAAAACCGCGCAAAGAGGTGAGGCGGATGAATACTTTTGTAATTGATGCAAAAGCGCTATCTGAAAATGTTTCCGCAGTGCGTTCTCGCGCGGGCGGGAGAAAGCTCTACGCGGTTGTAAAGGGTAACGGCTATGGGTTCGGGATTTTGGAATACGTGCGCCGGCTCATGGATTGCGGCGTTGATGCATTCGCAGTCACCGAGCCGTATGAAGCCGCGGCAATTCGCGCCGCAGGCGCGCATTCGGCGGAGATACTTATGCTCCGCTCAACTGCGGTTGAGGAGGAAGTACGAGAGCTCATGGAGCACCGCGCAGTCCTTACCGTCGGCAGTACCCGCGCGGCAACGGTTGCAAACTCTCTTTCAGCAGAGCTTGGAGGAGCGCCATACCCGGTGCATATAAAAGTGGATACCGGAATGGGACGCTACGGCTTTTCAAAAAACGAGCTTGAGGATATTCTCTCAATTTTTAAATATATGGAAAACTTAAGGGTGGACGGAATGTTCACGCACCTAAACTGTGCATTCGGCAGTAAGAAAAGGACAAATGCGCAGATAGACGAATTTTTAACCGTCGAAGCCGCGGTGCGTGACGCAGGTTTTAATCCCGGCTGTGTCCACTATGCAAACTCCGCAACCCTGTTCCGCTTTACTGAGCGCGATTTGCGTGACGCGGTCAGAATCGGCAGTGCGCTGACCGGTCGTCTGGCGGTAAAGGTTAAAAACTCAGGACTTACCCGCGTCGGCTATCTTGAAAGCCGCGTGTGCGAGGTGCGCTGGCTTACCCCGGGTGCAACGGTGGGCTACGGCGGTGCATACCGTGCGCGCCACGGCGTTAAAATAGCGGTAATTCCGCTCGGGTACAGCCACGGCTTTGCAGTAGAAAAGATAAGGGATACCTACCGTCTGCGCGATGGCATACGGTATATCCTTCAGGATTTAAAACGCACTCTTACGCGTGAGAGCGTCACGGCAAATATAAACGGCAAGCGTGCCCGCGTGCTCGGCCACGTCGGCATGCTCCACACGGTGATTGATGTAACGGAAATCCCCTGCGAGGTGGGTGACAGAGTCACGCTAAGCGTAAACCCCTTGTATGTGGATAGCTCCGTGCGCCGCAGGTTTGATGCCATATGAGCCGCACCCCGCTTTATGACGCGCTTAAATCCCGCGCGGACGAAGGAAAACTGCGTTTCCATATGCCCGGTCACAAGGGTAAGGACGTTTTTGAAGGTGCACTCGGCGAGGTATCGCGCCTTGATTTTACCGAGCTTTACGGCACCGGCAATCTCTATGACGGTACATACCCGATAGCGGATGCAGAGGAGCTTTATGCCAAGGCATATAACGTGCCGCACGCATATTTCCTGACCGGCGGCACAACTCAGGGCATTTACGCCGCCGCACGCCTTGCTCTCAAACCCGGTGACAAGGTGCTCATAGACCGCGGCTGCCACAAGAGCGTATACCGCGCACTCGCTCTCTTTGACGCACGTCCGGTATACCTTACCCCTGAGCTTAAAGCACCGTATAATATACCCGATGCAATCTCTCCCGAGGATGTATCCCGCG
>JAZRUF010000121.1:0-18256 GCA_045652405.1 Eubacteriales bacterium
GCACGAACTACATCGCCTTTCTTGACAACTCCGCCCGGATTTGCCTTGCGCACGGAAGCGACGATTACATCGCCGATATTGCCGTATCTACGCATGGAGCCGCCGAGCACGCGGATGCACTTAAGCTCTTTAGCGCCGGTATTGTCGGCAACCTTAAGTATGGTTTCCTGTTGTACCACAGTGCCCTACCTCCTTATTGTGCTTTCTCGATTATCTCGACTAAGCGCCATCTCTTGTCCTTGGACAGCGGGCGAGTCTCCATAACCTTTACCTTATCACCGATACCACATTCGTTCTTCTCATCATGTGCCTTCAGCTTTAAGGTTGTCTTCATGATTTTCTTATAAAGCGGATGCTGTACACGATCTTCGATGGCGACAACAATGGTCTTGTCCATCTTGTCGGATACAACTCTTCCGACTCTGGTTTTTCGGAAAGCTCTATCGCTCATTGATATCAGAAACCTCCTTCATCAGCCGCATATGCGGCTTGAAACATTTCAATTTACGCGTTTCCAGCCATTTCACGCTCACGGATGATCGTCTTGACGCGGGCAATATCCCGCTTAACATCCGCAATTTTTATCGGATTATCCAGCTGGTTGGTCGCATGCTGAAGCCGCAGGTTGAACAGATCCTTTTTCAGATCGTCGAGCTTAACTGTCAGCTCAGCCGTGTTCATATCACGTACTTCCTTTGCCTTCATCAATGATCACCACCTGTCTCGCATACTTGGTCTTCGCGTCTTACGAATTTACACTTCAGCGGGAGCTTATGAGCTGCAAGACGAAGAGCCTCGCGAGCAAGTTCCTCTGAAACGCCACCGATTTCGAACATAACGCGACCGGGTTTAACTACTGCTACCCAGTACTCCGGTGAACCCTTACCGGAACCCATTCGGGTTTCAGCAGGCTTCTCAGTTACCGGCTTATCCGGGAAAATTTTAATCCATACCTGACCGCCACGTTTGATATAACGAGTCATAGCAATACGAGCAGCCTCAATCTGGTTTGACTTAACCCAAGCGGGTTCTAATGCTACCAGACCAAAATCACCGTAGGAAATCTGAGTTCCGCGGGAAGCCTTTCCCTTAAGGCGGCCTCTGTGCACTCTACGGTATTTAACTCTCTTCGGCAGAAGCATTACTTATTGCCTCCTTCCTTTTCAGGCGCAGCTCCAGCTGACGGAGCGCTTGCCGGGCGCGGGCCACGGCTGTTGTTAGTGTTACGCGGAGCACGGTTTCCATCGCGGTTGAATCCGCGGTTGTCGCGTCCTGCAGCGCCGCGGTTGTCGCGGCGGTCATTGTTGAAACGACGGTTGTCGCGGCGGTCGCGGCGATCTTCACGAGGCTTCGGAGCCTCGATTGTGCGCGGACCACGCTCACCGGCGCGGAGGATTTCACCCTTGTAAATCCATACCTTTACGCCGATACGGCCGTAAGTGGTTTTTGCCTCAGCAAAACCGTAGTCTATATCCGCACGCAGAGTCTGCAACGGAATGGTACCCTCATGGTAATGCTCGCTACGTGCAATTTCTGCACCGCCGAGACGGCCTGAAACCGTAATCTTGATACCCTTCGCACCCATGCGCATTGCACGACCCATAGCCTGCTTCATTGCGCGGCGGAAGGAAATTCTCTTCTCCAGCTGAGATGCGATGCTCTCTGCAACCAACTGTGCGTTCATATCCGGGTTCTTAATCTCAACGATGTTGAGTGCAACCGGCTTGCCAATCATCTTCTCGATGCTCAGGCGGATTTTCTCAATCTCTGAGCCGCCACGTCCGATAACCATTCCTGGGCTCTTGCAATGCAGGAGCACACGAACCTTGTCATTGGAACGCTCGATTTCGATTTTCGGAATACCTGCGTTGTACAGCAGTTCCTTGAGATATTTGCGGATATTGTAATCTTCCACTACCAGATCGCCCACTTTTTCATCGCGAGCATACCAGCGGGAATCCCAATCTTTAATCACGCCCACGCGAAGGCCGTGGGGATTAACTTTCTGTCCCATAAACTACCTCCTTGCCCTATTCCTTCTCAGCTACACACAAGGTGATGTGAGAAGTTCTCTTGTTGATTCGGAAGGCGCGTCCCTGCGCACGCGGCATAACCCTTTTAAGGATCGGACCGGGGCAAGCAAAAACCTTCGAAACATAAAGCTTCTCAACATCCATATTGTGATTAGCTTCTGCATTGGATACCGCGCTCTTTAAGAGCTTTAAGACAAGCTCGGAAGCGGCCTTGGGCGTATGTGCTAAAATTGCGGTTGCAGTAGCAATATCCTTACCGCGAATCAAATCTACAACGATTTTGACCTTACGCGGAGAAATGCGTGCATACCGTAAATGTGCTGTTGCTTCCATTAACTGCATCCTCCCGTCTTACTTCGTGTTGGAGGTCTTGCTTCCGGAGTGACCTCTGTACGTTCTGGTCGGCGCAAACTCGCCGAGCTTATGACCTACCATATCCTCGGTAACATATACCGGAACATGTTTTCTGCCGTCGTGGACAGCAAAGGTGTGACCAACGAAATCCGGGAAGATTGTAGAAGCTCTTGACCAGGTCTTGAGCACGTTCTTCTCGCCCTTTTCGTTCATCTCTTTAACCCTCTTCAAAAGCACAGGTGCAACGAAGGGGCCTTTTTTTACACTTCTACTCATAATATAATTGCCTCCTTACGTAAGTGCTTTATTTGCCGTTGCGGCGTCTTACGATGAACTTGTCTGACAAGTTCTTTTTCTTACGAGTCTTATAACCCAGAGTCGGCTTGCCCCATGGGGTAACCGGACCCGGACGACCGATCGGACTCTTGCCCTCACCGCCACCGTGCGGGTGATCACAGGGGTTCATAACAGAACCGCGAACTGTCGGGCGGATGCCCATGTGACGTTTTCTACCTGCTTTACCAATCTGCACGTTCTCATGATCCAGGTTTGAAACCTGACCGATGCTTGCCATGCAGTTTAAGCGGAACTTGCGAAGCTCACCGCTGGGCAGACGAACCAGTGCCATGCCATCTTCCTTAGCCATCAGCTGAGCTGCGTTACCTGCACCGCGAACGAACTGAGCGCCGCGTCCCGGGTTAAGCTCGATGTTGTGGATGATGGTACCAACCGGAATGCTGGATATCGGAAGTGCGTTGCCAACCTTGATATCAGCAGTCGCGCTGGAAATAACAGTATCGCCTACTGCCAGACCATTGGGAGCGATGATGTAGCGTTTTTCGCCGTCAGCATACTCAACCAATGCGATGAAAGCGCCGCGGTTAGGATCGTACTCAATGGTCTTGACCTGAGCAGCCACGTCCATCTTGTCACGCTTAAAATCAATAATACGGTATTTGCGCTTGCTGCCGCCGCCGCGATGACGAACAGTGATTCGTCCGTAGCTGTTGCGACCTGCATTTTTCTTTAAATTCTCGACTAAGCTCTTCTCAGGCTTGACATTCGAGAGCACGGAGTAATCCGTGACCGTCATGTTTCTTCTGGAAGGCGTAGTCGGATTAAATGTTTTGATCGCCATTGTGCTCTTTTTCCTCCTTTAAGCTGCGGGATAATTCCCGCGCTCAGATTATTCGATTAAACCATGCCCTCAAAGAACTCTATTGTCTTAGACTCTTCGGTCAGGCGGACAACCGCCTTCTTCCAATCCGGACGGAAGCCGCTGTGGACACCCATGCGCTTTTCCTTACCCGGTACATTCATGGTGTTGATTTTTGCAACCTTAACGCCGAAGATTTCCTCGATAGCCTGACGGATTTCAATCTTGTTGGCATCCTTTGCTACCTCGAAAACGTAAACCTTATCGACTACGTTTTCCATGGACTGCTCGGTGATTATAGGTTTCTTAATAATATCGTAAGGTGACTTCATTATGCAAACACCTCCTGGATCTTCTCGACCGCTGCTTTATCCACAACGAACTTGCCACTGTTTAAGATGTCGTAAACAGAAAGGATTGTTGCGGTAGTGGTCTTTACACCCGGGATGTTGCGTGCAGACTTAACAACCGTATCACGAACCTCAGGTGTTACAACCAGAGCCTTACCGGATACCTCAACTGCTTTAAGGAATGCCGCAAAATCCTTGGTCTTTACATTATCAAGATTCAAGTTCTCGATAACAACGATGTCGCCTGCTGCAGCCTTTGCGCTCAGAGCGCTCTTAAGTGCAAGGCGGCGATACTTTTTATTGAGCTGGTATGAATAGCTGCGCGGCTTCGGGCCGAGCGCGATACCGCCGTGTGTCCACTGCGGAGCGCGTATGGAGCCCTGACGAGCACGACCGGTGCCCTTCTGTCTCCAAGGCTTAATGCCACCGCCGGAAACCTCCGCACGTGTCAGGGTGCTCTGTGTGCCCTGACGGCAATTAGCAAGGTGGCACTTTACAGCTTCGTGCATTGCAACTGCATTCGGGTCAATGCCGAACACGCTCTCTGCAAGCTCGATTTCGCCTACTGCCTTGCCGGTCATATCATAAACTGTTGCCTTAGGCATAGCTTCTTAATCTCCTTTCGCTTGTCTTTGGCTCTTATGCCTTAACCGCATCGCGGATAAACACAAGGCCGCCCTTCGGGCCGGGGATTGCGCCGCGTACTGCGATCATATTGTTTTCCGCATCAACCTTGACGATTTCAAGGTTCTGAACAGTTACCTGCTCCGCGCCCATACGGCCGGGGAGGTGCTTGCCCGGGAAAACACGTGAGGGATCGGTTGCTGCGCCCATTGAACCTGCGCTGCGGTGAACCGGTCCTACACCGTGAGTGTGGCACTGCATACGCTGGCCGTAGCGCTTAACGGTACCTGCGGTGCCCTTACCTTTGCTGGTGCCCACCACGTCGACCTTGTCGCCCTGCGCGAATACATCCGCCTTGAGTACGTCGCCCACATTCATGGAAGACGCATCGTCATACTTGAACTCTTTGAGAATGCGCTTAGCGGAAACTCCCGCTTTTTTCAGGTGTCCGGCTTTGGGCTTGTTGAGCTTGCGCTCTGCAATGTCCTCATAGCCGAGCTGTACCGCTTCGTAACCGTCGCGGTCTGCGGTCTTCTTCATGACCACCGAGCAGGGACCAGCCTCGATGACAGTTACCGGGATGACCTTGCCCTCAGCGTCGAAGATCTGCGTCATGCCGACCTTTCTGCCGATGATTGCCTTTTGCATCTATGTTCCTCCTTTAGGTTATTGGTTGGCACTCTCATGCCAACTTGACCCGCCCCACGCCAAGCCGAACTCTTTTACCTCAAACCCCTTTTATATATTTAAGGTAAGAGAGCAGCCGCGGAAGCTGCGGTTCAATTCGTTTTTTACAGTTTGATTTCGATTTCAACACCCGCCGGGAGATCGAGCGCCATGAGCGCCTTCACTGCATCAGCAGAGGGCTTTAAAATGTCAATCAAACGCTTGTGGGTGCGGCGTTCAAACTGCTCACGGCTGTCTTTATACTTGTGAACAGCACGAAGAATTGTAACGATTTCCTTTGAGGTAGGAAGCGGAATAGGACCGGATACTTTAGCGTTGTGACGCTTTGCGGTCTCAACAATTCTTTCAGCCGCCTGATCAATCAACTGATGATCATATGCTTTGAGTCTGATACGGATCATTTCTTTTGCCATTGTTGCCATTGTTTAGGTTCCTCCTTAATACGTACGTGAACTTAGTCTGCGTACGGCGGAAAACTCTGCACAACTCCGCCGCGCGTTTCATGCTTACCCATGATAAAAACCGGACTCAGCGAAGGGGACGCTACCATCCGGCTACAACTGCACGCGCAACAGCTAATGCAAGTTCTCCAGCCGCCCGATTGTCGGACATACTCCACAGAAGTTACCTGCCTTTTAAGCAGCAATCTCCTGTTTCATCGCATACTACGCCCATACAGGCGCTTCATTATCATATAACAAAATCCCCTGAATGTCAAGGGGATTTTTAATTTTTTTTCAATTTTGTTTTCCAAACATTTCAATGCATCGTTTTTCATCAAAATCAGCAATGTTTACTTTTTGAATTCTGCGCATCGCTTTATAAATTTTCACCTTGTCACCGCACCACTCGGCGTAGTATTCGTTTACCTTAACACCTAACACACGACTTCCCTTTCCGACTAAAATCGCTTTTGGAAATAACCTCCGGCATGTACGGTAAAAATCCCAATGTTCTCTCTTTTCCAAAAACAACTCAGAAACATCACTGGCATTGAAAAACTGATACCCGCTCGTAAATACACTCACATCCGGAACAATATTTCCCGGCAAAATTGCCCTCTTAAGAGGCAACCATTCCTCCACATAAAATTTGTAGTAAAGCTTCTTTGGGTTCTGATTTGTTGGTATCTGATGTATTAAACTTCGCTCAACAAGCTCGATCTTTATAACCTTGCCGTACACATACACACCTGTATCTTCCCTTTTGAACAGACGAGGTGCCTGATAAAGCGCAACATACTCAATGGGAAATCTACTTTTTAACACCCACTCCTCAGGAATATGGTAGAATTTATACTTAATATTATAGTCAAGCTGTTTCCGGTTTCTGAGCACGCCAATCATCACATTGCGCACCGTAAAATCTTGAGAAATTTTATCCATAACATCCCACCTCTTTCCCCATGATATTATTTTACCATAAATTTATCAGCTTTCCCACATTATTTATTTTTTGCTTGACAATTATTTTTTTATGTTTTATACTTTCATTGGAGAAACGTTTTCCCTAACCTTTTGTTTTTTCTTTTCATTAATAAATATAACAAGGAGGAGCATAATACATGAGCGAAAAATCAAATTGCCGCCAAAACTTAAAAACCATGATTATAATCCGCGAGTTTGAACGCGTAATAAAGGATCTCGCAAATCAAGGTTTTGTTGACGGCGCAGTACACTGCTACACCGGCGAGGAAGCTGTTGCACTCGGCGTATGCTTAAACTTAAATGATGATGACTATGTATTTTCCACGCATCGTGGTCATGGCCACGCACTCGCAAAAGGTCTTGACCTCAAGAAGGTTTTTGCCGAGCTTTTTGGCAAAGTGGATGGTGTTTCAAAAGGCATGGGCGGCTCCATGCACTTGTTTGATGTCAATTTAGGCTTCATGGGCGGAAACGGAATTGTCGGCGGCGGCGCTACAATCTCAATCGGTACCGCCTACGCATCAAAGTATTTAAATGACGGACGCGTTACAGTTTGTTTCTTCAGCGAAGGCGCATCAAACGAAGGTTGGTGCCACGAAGCGATGAACATGGCATCCCTGTGGAAGCTTCCGATTATTTTTGCGTGTGAGAATAACCTATTTGCCGCGACCACCCCTTCATATAAAACTTTGTCCGACCCGGATATTTATAAGCGTGCTTACGGCTATAATATGCCGGGTGTAATGGCTGACGGAAACGACCTCGACGACTGCATTGCAAAATCAAAAGAAGCCGTCGACCGCGCACGTGCAGGCGAAGGCCCTACCTTAATCGAATTTAAAACCTACCGTGTTGAAGGTCACTGCCGCGTCATTCAGGACCTTCCAATATTCAGACCCAAGGACGTTGTTGAAAAATGGGCAGCACACGACCCGATAAAAGTCTACTCTGAGCGGTTAATCGAAAACGGCATTCTTACCGCCGACGATGTTTCAGCGGTATGGGCAGAGGTTGAATTGGAAATCAACGAGGCAATAGACTACGCAAAAGCTGCTCCGGTTCCCGACACCCAAGAGTTCTTAAATAAAATCAAGGAGAGATATGCAATATGAAAAATTTAAACATGCTTGATGCAATTAACGAAGCTCTCCACGAGGAAATGGAGCGCGACGAAAAGGTATTCGTAATCGCTGAAGATGTCGGCGAATACGGTGGCGTATGGTTTGCCACACGCGGACTGTATGACAAATTCGGCGCAATGCGCGCAATGGACACCCCGATTTCGGAAGCTGGCTTTACAGGTCTGTGTGTAGGCGCAGCTATGGCAGGTCTTCGTCCGGTTACAGAGATAATGTATATGGACTTCATCACCGCCTGCATGGACCAGCTTGTAAACCAGGCTGCAAAGGCAGACCTGATGTCAGGCTGGCAGATGAAAATCCCCATGGTTGTCAGAGCTCAGTACGGCATAGGCTCACGTGAAGCAGGTCAACACTCTCAAAGTCTGGAAGGCTGGTTCTGCCAAATCCCGGGATTTAAGGTAATCGTTCCATCAAATGCATACGATGCAAAGGGACTTTTGAAAACCGCAATACGCGATGACACCCCTTGCATTTTCATGGAAAACCGAAATTTGTACTATGATAAAATGGAACTTCCGGATGAAGAATACACCCTCCCGCTCGGCAAAGCAAACATAGTTTCCGAGGGCAAGGATTTAACAGTCGTCACCTATGGCATAGGTGTAAGCGTTTGCCAAAAAGCTATAAAAAACATCCCGGATGCATCTATAGAACTCATTGATTTACGCACACTTGTCCCGATGGATACGGAAACGGTTCTCGAGTCAGTCAAGAAAACCGGCAGGCTTTTAGTCGTCCACGAAGCTACACCCGCATTCTCTGTAGGTGCAGAAATCGTGCGCCGTGTACTCGAACAAGGCTTTGACTATTTAGATGCTGAGCCTCTGGTTTACGGAAACATCCGCACAGTTGCTCCCTTTGCAGGAAACTTAGAGGACGCAATCATGCTCTCACCCAAAGGCGCAGAAGAAAAAATGCGCTATCTTCTCACCGGAATTATATAACACATATTCAAAAGGCATCGACCACTCTTTTCGGTAGTCGATGCCTTTTTATTTGCAAAAATCAGGTCATTGTTACAGGAGCAACCAGATCTGCATACCATCCGTTAACTATAGGATTAATCACAAAAATCCTCCTGTTCCGTGTTTTTTAGATAATTATATCAAATAGGAAAAGATAAGTAAATGGAGTAAAAAACAAAACTATGATTTTTGTGTACTCATCCACGTTTTTATTGACAGAATATTAGAAAGTGTGGTATACTAACTAAGCTGTACAGTCAGACAAAAACCAATACGCAGGTGTAGTTCAATGGTAGAACTTCAGCTTCCCAAGCTGATAACGTGGGTTCGATTCCCATCACCTGCTCCATGAAAGCACTTGCATAAGCAAGTGCTTTTTCACTACTTAGCTTTTACGGTGAAAATATGAAGAAGTTAGTAATAGGTATTTTGGCACACGTAGATGCCGGTAAAACCACATTAAGTGAAGCCCTTCTCTATACGAGCGGTGCCCGGCGCACGCTCGGGCGTGTTGACCATAAAAATGCTTTTTTGGATACGGATGCACAAGAGCAGGAACGTGGCATAACCATATTCTCAAAGCAGGCGCTCCTTTCCTTTGACGAGGTGGACATCACCCTGCTTGACACTCCGGGACACGCAGACTTCTCATCAGAAATGGAGCGCACTCTGCAAGTGCTCGACTGCGCGGTTTTAGTAATAAGCGGGACCGACGGTGTCCAGGGACACACTCGCACGCTTTGGAAGTTATTGGAGAGCTATAATATTCCGGTATTTATATTTGTCAATAAGATGGATTTAGACGGAGCTGACCGGCAAGCAGTTCTATCCCAACTCAAATCGCACTTGAGTGACGGCTGTCTAGACTTTAGCGCCCCAACCGCCGAGCGCGACGAAGCTATAGCCATGTGCTCTGAAGCTGCGTTGGATGAGTTTTTAGAGTCAGGCAGTGTGTGTTTAAAGTTAACATCTGAGCTTATCGCTTCAAGAAAAGTTTTTCCGGTGTGGTTTGGCTCGGCATTAAAGCTTGATGGGATTGAAGAATTCCTCTCCGCCCTTGCATCATATGCAACCCCTCCTGCCTATTCGGATGAGTTTGGTGCAAAGGTTTTTAAAATATCGCATGATGAAAAAAAACAGCGTTTGACGTGGCTTAAAATAACCGGCGGCACGCTTCGCGCCAAAACAGTTTTGTGCGGCAGGGATGGCGAGGATGCATGGCAGGAAAAAGCCGACCAGTTACGCTTGTATTCAGGCGCAAAGTTCTCTGCAACAGATGAAGCTTCGGCAGGTGAAATTATAGCAGTATGCGGTCTTAGCAAAACACGTGCAGGCATGGGGCTCGGCATAGAGCCAGACTCTCAGGATGCAATTCTTGAACCTGTACTCAATTACCGTTTGATTTTGCCCGACGGTTGTGATGCGCACACGGTTCTCCCCCAGCTTAAACAGCTTGAAGAGGAGGATCCGATGCTCAAAATACTTTGGAGTGAGGAAAAGAAGGAAATCCACGTCCGCCTTATGGGGCAAATCCAGCTCGAGGTTTTGCGCGGCCTGATTTCCGACCGTTTTAATCTGCAAGTCGATTTTGGCGCAGGAAGCATTGTATATAAAGAAACTATCTCAACCCGAGTCGAGGGAATTGGACACTTTGAGCCGTTGCGGCACTATGCCGAGGTTCACCTTCTTATGGAGCCTGCACCGCGCGGAAGCGGGATTGAAATTGCATCCGCTTGCCCTACGGACAAGTTGGACTTAAATTGGCAGCGTCTGATTTTCACGCACATCGCTGAGCGTGAGCACCCGGGTGTGTTGACCGGTTCAGCAATTACGGATATAAAAATTTCTGTAGTTGCAGGACGCGCCCATGCAAAGCACACAGAAGGCGGCGATTTTCGTCAGGCTACTTACCGTGCAATACGACAAGGGCTCATGCAGGCGGAAAGTGTGCTTTTGGAACCCTTTTACGATTTTACGCTCGAGCTTCCTCCAAGCTGCGTAGGACGTGCGATGACAGATATTCAGACTATGGGCGGTGAATTGAATGACCCGCTCAGCGACGGTGAAATGACGGTTTTGTCAGGCTTTGCCCCGGTTGCCGGGCTTTCCGATTATTGGCAAGATGTGACATCGTACACGCGCGGATTAGGTCGCCTGTCCTGCAGCTTCCGCGGATATGAACCGTGCCGAAATCAGCAAGAGATTGTCGCCGAAATCGGATACGACCCCGAGCACGACACGGAAAATACGCCGGACTCAGTCTTCTGCGACCACGGCGCAGGTTTTAATGTAAAATGGAACCAAGTGCGCGACTATATGCATGTGGACAGCGGTCTACACCTGGACAGGAAAGAGCCAAGCCCCGCCGCTACTCCCTCACAGTCGGTTTCCCGCAGCACATACACCGGCTCGCTCGAACAGGATAAAGAGCTTGAAGCAATTTTCGAGCGCACCTACGGTAAGGTGGACCCACGAAGATTTCATGTTCGCCCACCCGCTGCATCATCTGCAACCCCATCCTCAACCGGCACTTACAAATTACGCGAAACAAAAAAACTAGACGAATATCTTTTAGTTGACGGATATAACATCATTTTCGCGTGGGACGAGCTTAAAGCACTCGCTGAGTATGATTTATCCGCCGCACGCGCCGCACTTGAGGATATTCTGATAAACTACAGAGGCTTTAAAAACTGTACGGTAATACTGGTATTTGATGCGCACAAGGTACGTGAAAACCCGGGTTCTGTTGAAAAATCAAACGGGATTTATGTTGTGTATACCAAAACTGCAGAAACCGCGGATAACTACATTGAGCGCACAACATATCAGCTTGGCCGCGATAAAAAAATCTACGTCGCCACCTCGGACGGCTTAGAGCAAATGATAATTTTAGGTCACGGCGCACTGCGAATATCCGCAAGTGCGTTTAAATCAGAAATCCAAGTTGCCGAAATTGAAATTTCCCAAGTAATCCGATCATATAACAGCGACATGCAAAACCGACCTATAATCAAAAAAAGTAATAATCGCGAAAACCGCATCGGAAAATAATCCGATGCGGTTTTCTTATTGCTATATGACATATAAAAAAATGCACAAAAATTGAAGCACGCTCCCCAAAACTACAAACAGGTGAAACACCGAATGCATATACCTGCACTTCTTCCCGACACCGTATAATATCGCACCTATTGTATACGCTATTCCGCCTGCGAGCAAAAGCATAACCCCCGGCATTTGAACCGATGCAATAAGCGCCTTCGGTGCAAGTGCTATACACCATCCTATTCCTATATAACAAATCATCGAAAACACGGAATACTTTTTCAAATCCACCGCCGTAAGTGCCGTTGCCAACACAGTAAGTCCCCAAACAAGTGCAAACAGAACCCATGCAGCCGTGGGGGATGCCTTTCGTATCGCGCATAAAAGCATCGGCGTATACGTCCCCGCAATCAAAAAGTAAATCGTACAGTGGTCTATCACTTGCATCACTTTTTTGGCGGTATTTTTTCTAAGGCCGTGGTACACGCTTGACACGGTATAAAGCATAATAAGCGATGCTCCGTATATTGAGCAACTGACCACAGCCCACACGTTGCCCTTTATCGCTGCAAAAACCACGCAAAGAGCGGTAATTATTACCCCTAATCCACCGCCTGCAATATGCGATACCATATTAAATATTTCCTCACCGCGGGTGTAATCCGGCAGTTCTCTGTCGCAAAGTTTTGTACGCTTCATTTTTAATTCTCCTTTTCGCAATCTAATTTAAAGTATATTATTATCTTGTGTTTTATATTATGTTATCACGATATGTCAATCATGTCAAGAGCATTTCCTCCGAGATGATGTTGATTTTTTTGACTAAATATGATAAATTATAAATAATGAAACATATGTCAGGGTGAATAACAATGTATGAAAAAGCCTTTGTAGCAGATAAACTACGGCGCTGGGAAAAATTTCTTCGAAACTTTCGCCTTCCGATGTGGGAAGAAATCCCGAATTTAGGACTGTATATGGACCAGATAATCGTCCTGCTGACTGAGTATCTGGACTATTTACCTCCTGAAATTAAGGAAGATAAGTATATCACAGCCTCGACTATAAATAACTATGTTCGCATTAAAGCAATGCCCGAGCCTGTTAAGAAAAAGTATTACCGCACGCACATTGCCTATCTTATAATGATATGCACTCTAAAGCAAACCTTAAACATTGCAACTCTCCAAAAGCTTATCCCCGTGGGTATTGACGATGAGCAGGTTCGGGAAATATACAATGCATATGCCGAGCGCCACCGCGCCATGGCAGAATACTTTGTTGAGCAAGTAAAAATTGCAGCCGCACCGATTCTGGATGAGAGCAATTCAGGCGATGCGACAAAGCAGACAAACGACCTGATAGCCGCTTCCGCAATAAGCGCAGGTTTTGCACGTCTGCTCTCAGAAAAGCTTCTGGCACTCAGTGATGCCGATGGCAACGCCACCCAGATTTGACAAAACCACAACTGCATGGTATCATTAAATTACAATAATCCAATAGGATGAGGTAGAATAATGATAATCAAAGAATCCGCCGAAAATTATCTGGAAACAATATTAATGCTCACGCGAAAAAAAGGATACGTGCGCAGCATTGATGTGGCAAATGAGCTTAATTTCACAAAGCCAAGTGTATCCGTCGCAATGAAGAACTTCCGTGAAGACGGATATATAACAATCGGTCCGGACGGCGGCATCTCCCTGACGAAAAAAGGAATGCAGGTAGCCGAGCGCGTGTACGAGCGTCATAATATTATAGCCAAAGCTCTAATCGCCTTGGGCGTAGATGAAACCACCGCCTACGAGGATGCTTGCAAAATAGAGCATGATATAAGCCAGGTAAGCTTTGAAAAAATAAGAGATTATTTAACGCTTAACGGAAAAATATAATTTAGATAACAAAACGCAGGATGTTTCTCACATCCTGCGTTTTTATATTCTATTTAATATATTAATTTATAAATCAACGCCCAGGAATTTCTTTGCGGCAATACCTACGAAGAATGATACAACTGCTACACCGAGGCTTATAAGTGCCATTTCAAGAAATCTCTTCTTAAACGGCTGGTCCTGCGCGACGGATGTGTAATATGTAAAGCCTGCAATTATTAGAATTACAACCAAAATCATGCAAATAAGCGCTGGGATATACTGACCTGACGGGAAAATAAGGTACGGTGCAATGAGCGCAATTACCGTTACAAGATATGCTATACCAGTATATGAACAGGATTTCAAAGCATCGCTTCTGCCCTCGCTTCGCGCCGCTAAAAACTCGCTTGATGCCATTGAAAAAGTAGCAGATATTCCGACTATCAGACCGGAGAGCGCAATAAGGCTTGTATTCTGCAGAGCAAGTGCAAATCCGGCAAGGCTTCCGGTCAGCTCGACAAGCGCATCATTAAGCCCGAGCACCATGCTACCGACATAGCGCAAGCTCTCTTCATCGAGCATTTCGAGAAGTGCACTCTCATGCTCTTCCTCCTGCTGCCTTATCGTGACGCTCTCAGGAACTTCGGCTTTGAGTTTGTCATAAACATCCTGCGCATTTTCTTCACCGCGTTCCATGAGCTTTACCGCAAAGGTAAATCCTAAAAGCCGCGCAATCATGGTATACTTAAACACCTTAAACTTTTCAGGCTTGACATCCGCGCCCGTGTATTTCTTCCACACCTCGCAGTGCGCCTTTTCTTCCTTTGAAAGTCTTAAGAGAGTATTTTTATTTTCTTCGCCTTTTGCAAAGCGGGATATTTTTTCATAAATCACGCTTTCCGTCATTTCGCCTTGCTGCATCTTTTTAATAATTTTAAGCGATTCCTTGGATATATTATTTGCGCTCATCATATCTTCCTCCTGCGTTTTATTCTACGCATCATTATACTATCAATTACCTTATCAGTCAATTTCATCCATATATTTTTCTGCAAAATACGCGGCGGTTGCACCGTCAGCCACAGCGGTTACAATCTGCCTTATCGGCTTTGTTCGTACATCCCCGGCAGCAAAAACGCCTGCCTGGGATGTTTTCGTGGTTTCATCCGCTATGATATATCCGTTTTTATCAATCTCCAGTTTATCGCGGACAAGCTCGGTTTGCGGGGTTCTTCCTATACTTATAAAAACGCCTTGTGCCAAAATTTCTTTTTCCACACCGTCACGCGAATTTTTTATGATGACACCTGTAACCGCATCGTCCGACAAAATCTTATAGACATTGCTGTTCCATTCAAACTCTACATTCCCTGCACCGAGCAGAGGTCTAAGGTATGCGCGCTCTGCCCTTAGCTTATCCCTGCGATGGACGATAATAACCTTTTTACAAATTTTAGAAAGCAAAAGAGCATCTGCGGCCGCTGAGTTTCCCCCACCTACAACAACCACGGTTTTATCTTTATAGAGCATACCGTCACAGGCCGCGCAATATCCTACGCCCCTGCCGATTAGTGCCTGTTCATTTTCAAGCCCAAGGTGTTTGTGTTCGGCACCGGTTGCAACAATTACACTGCGCGCAAAGAATTCCTCATCCTTTGTGCTTATTCTTTTAATTTTATCTTTAAAATCCACCTGTACAACCTCTGCTTGCACGGTTTTCGCACCAAACCGCTCCGCCCCATTACGCATTTTCATACCCAGTGAAAAGCCGTCTACCCCATGCTCAAACCCCGGGTAATTATCTATTTGTGTAGTTTGAATCATTTGCCCGCCCGCTGAAAGCTTTTCAATTACAAGCGTATCAAATCCCGCTCTCGAAGCGTAAATCGCCGAGGTATATCCTGCAGGGCCGCCACCTATTATAATTACGTCGTATATTTTTTCCATAGTGTTTCTCCTTGCCGTATTTGATACCATGCAGTATCCCCGGCTTTAAAGACATATATGCAAACGAGAGGTTTCCTTAATCTAAGGAACCTCTCGTTTTTTAATATTACTTATTCATTTTATCCTCATATCAACACGACTTATGAATTGACAGAATAGTCTTTCTTGAATCCATGCCCACCAAATATCTGCCAATTCCCAACACCAAGTCTTTGCATAATCGCTTTTCTTTCTTCCAAACACAATTTTGAATCTGTGTCGACCGAAGTCATAAGTATCGGTGCATATTTATTATACTCGGCTTGCTCGGCTGTCAAACCATGGGTATTGATGTAAATATCACCGGTAATTGCAATATGCTTTGAATAGTCTATGAGCACAAGCTCACCGGGAAGATGACCTCCCCTACCTTCATATACCTCAAAATGTAATTCTCCAAAATCGAAAAATCCAATTTGAGTAAGAGGCTCCTGTAGATCCGTCACATCATTCCACATTGTTGTTATCTTTTGAGGGTTTACTGTTTGGTACGAAGTAAGAATTTTGCAAATTTTTATATACGGCTTATGCAGGGGATTTTCTTCTCTGTACCCATTTTTACCGTGATATTCATTTTTAAGACACGCTGCAGTTTTCCTACTCGTAATAATTTTATCAAAAATCGGCAACAGTCCGCAATGGTCAACATCTGCATGCGTTACGAGTATCGTCTTTTCTATTTCGTCAAAACCCGGAACGTTTTTCTTAAAAACTTCAATCATTTCATCGCTGTAACAAGCATATCCGCTATCAACAAACAAGACTTTACCATTGCTTTTTATGATAATTGTATTGCTCCCACAAGGCGGTTCAATAAGAATTATCTCGGTATTATCCGTTATCTTATGATTGCTTATGCGCGGATTAAAATTTTTACCCTTTGCAGCCCCGAGAAGCTCGGCAAACTTGCTGATACTGTCAAATGTACGATACGGTGACAGCCCTTGTTCATCAAGAGTCTGCATAGCAAGATTAACATAAACCGGAAGCTCACGGCTTACTTCTTCCGAAAGTCCCATAACCTGAGATAGTCCTAACACATAGGTGTTATAAAAGATACTGTTATCATAAACCTTTTCAGAACTATTATAGTCTATAACTCGAACCTTGCAAAGTTTTTCGGCTTCTTTTAAGAATTGCGAAATCTTATCAAAGTTATCAACATACAAACCCATTTTGAAATATTGAAAATCAGTTCCGTTTTCCTGAGAGCTGATATAGGAGATGTTAAAATTGAATTCATTTATAAGCATCAGTATATTTGTTACACTTCCCGGAACATCTTCAAGGCAGAACTCTATTAAAACAATGCTCGTTTTGTTTGTATTATTATGCAGATAACCGATTTTTTTCAGCTCAGCATCTGCTTTCTTTAATTGTTTCTCCGTACCTTCCGCATCAATAAACAAGGTGTGTGAATCAACTGCTTTGTTATAGCTTACGCGGGTAATATTTATCCCCAACAGCGAAAAACATTTACTCGCCTTCAAAAATGCACCAATATGATTAGGCATAGAAGTTACATAGGTCTTTTTCACTTAAATCACCTCGTTTACAGATGCTTTATACGTGTTTGAGTAAAATTACTTATTCATTTTATCCATGTCATTTTTACGAATTTCAACACGTCTTACCTTACCGCTGATTGTTTTGGGAAGTTCATCGACAAACTCGACGATTCTAGGATATTTGTAAGGTGCAGTATGTGTTTTAACATATTCCTGAATTTCTTTTTTAAGTTCATCGGTAGCATTAGTTCCTTTTACAAGAACAATGGTAGCCTTTACAATCTGACCGCGAACCTCGTCGGGAACCGGAGTGA
Organism: Eubacteriales bacterium; assembly: GCA_045652405.1. GTDB lineage: Bacteria > Bacillota > Clostridia > Oscillospirales > JAAYXM01 > JAZRUF01. Next base: position 17,469 of record JAZRUF010000121.1, read on the forward strand.
TTGCACATTCAAGAACATACGGAAGCTCCATGATAACACTTTCAATCTCAAACGGTCCGATACGGTAGCCGGATGATTTGATAACATCATCTATACGGCCCACATACCAAAGGTATCCGTCCTCATCCATTGTTGCCTGGTCGCCGGTATGGTAGAAGCCATCATGCCATACCTCGTTTGTCTTTTCCTCATCCAGATAATATCCGATGAACAGACCGCAAGGAACTCCGTCCTTTGTGCGGATGCAGATTTCGCCGGTATCTCCGGTTTTACACTCGTTGCCATCCGGATCCAAGATAACTACATCATAAAGCGGGCTGGGTCTTCCCATAGAACCTATTTTTGGTGTTGAACCAACAAAGTTCGCGATAGAGAGTGTAGTCTCAGTCTGGCCGAAGCCTTCCATAATTGTAAGTCCGGTTGCTTTCTTAAACTGATTAAATACTTCGGGGTTTAATGCCTCGCCTGCGGTTGTTGCATACTCGATAGAGGAAAGGTCATACTTTGACAAATCCTCCTTGATAAAGAAGCGGTACATTGTAGGCGGAGCACAGAAGGTAGTGATGTTATACTTTTTAAACATCGGTAAAATGTCTTCAGAGTGGAAGCGGTCAAAGTCATAAGTAAATACGCCTGCTTCGCAGAGCCACTGACCGTAGAGCTTACCCCAAAGAGCTTTGCCCCAGCCTGTATCAGAGATTGTGAAGTGAAGGCCATCCGGGTTTACATTGTGCCAATGCTTTGCAGTCGGGTAATGGCCGAGCGCATATTTATACGAATGAGTTGCT
>JAZRUF010000122.1:0-6525 GCA_045652405.1 Eubacteriales bacterium
CCTTATTTTAAGCCATTTTTGGTATTTTCGCAAAATCGTTGTATGTTCGATAATAATATACAGAAAGGGCGGTGTAAATAATAGTATATTTTACTTCGCTGCGTTCCAATAGCAACATGATATGTGAAAACATCAGATACCATTGAAACAGAGATCCCGCTCCTCAAAGGAAATGTATTGCATCCCCCTTTTTATAAAAAAAGAACACTATTACCTGTAAAAAGTAATAGTGTGGTATGTTGTGTTTAGTCCTATATTAAATTATTTTTGTGTCAAACTCTTTAAATAGTCTTATACACCATCTTTGACACCATTTCTGCATTGAATTATATAGTGTTATATGATGATATATAGAATTGAGTTCTTGTGATATTCCTTTGTTTATAGCCATTCAGAGAGTTTTATAAGGATATATAGACTTATATGAAACAGGCACACAAGTTACTATACCAAGTTTCATATATACTCATATCTCCTTTATTTTGCTGCGCTGAGAAGAGTTTCCGCATCAAGGAAGAACTGCTCAGGCGCGCCATTCTTTACAAACTCAAGCATAAGCGCCGAAGCCGCGGTATACTTCTCCAAAGCCGGTATGTACTTTTCCAAACGGTCGGAGATATCCGAAAGCGGATACTGGACACCGTCTACCCAGTAATTTATATGTGCGTTTACTATATTTTCACCGAGCTTTTCCATAACCGCACATTCATCATCCACGGTCAGGTCATATGAGCTCTGCTGCCAATAGGTTTTAAGCCCCGGTACGTTTTTGAGCATCTCAATCAAGCCGTCTGTCGTATCGGTCAATGTATGGATATGAAGCTCTGTAGCAACGGTGATTCCGTGCGCTGCTGACTTCTCAACCGCCTCAGAAAGCACCGCATAAAGACGCTTAAGTTCTTCATCCGTGCAGTCTGCAAAATTCTGCTTGCCCGCCCAAACGCGAATAACCTTAGCGCCCAATGCAATGGCAGAGTTTAAAACATCGTCAAACGACTCACCGGGCATACAATTGTAGTACGAACCGTAGGCAGCTACCGTAAGCCCAGCCTCACGTGTCAACTTTCCTACGCGCTCGGCAGTGGCGACATCGCCGTGGGGCACATGAATATCCCCGCCCCATTCGATGGCAGTCAAACCGCTTTTCTTTGTAAGCTCTATGATTTCCTCGGGTGATTTATCACGGAATGTGATTGAAAGCATGCCTTTTTGCATGTAAAATTACCTCCTGTGTTTTGTATATTTATAGTATAATTGATAAGCCCTTTTTCGTCAAGTGATGCGGAATGCGGGCGAAAATCTTAAAACGCGCAACCGCAATCCTGAAACTCTACGGAAAATTCGTATTTTTTTAATATTTAATTTGCAAAAAGTATTGTCAAATCAGGAAAACAGGGATAAAATAAACGAGGAATTAAAACGTAGAACACGTTAATTTTATAAGGAGAGTTTGCGATGAAGCAGAGAAAGTATTTTGAAATTTTAGCCTCAGTCGGAAGAAAGTGCGCACCCGATGGGGATTTCCCCATTAAGTCCGAGGTTTTGCTTGAGGATATGAAATACGCACGCGTGCACGGCGCCGCGATTCTGGAGAACTCCGCAGTCGAATATTCGTTCGTGTACGGAAACCGCGAATGCATTGAGCTTGCAAAGAAAAATCCAAGGCTTGTAAGCCTGGCAACAGTACCAACCACCGCGCCACTTGAAAGCTTAGACGATAACTACTTTAATAATATCTTGGACAATGGCGCACGCGCCCTGGTAATACATGACAATATGCGCTGCGTATACAATGCGCGTACTATCCGCCCGATTGCCGAAGCGCTTATTGCCCACAATCGCCCGCTCATTGTGCCGGACATCAACGACGATAAAATTGAGCGTATAGACCTTATCGCCGAGGCATATCCCGAGCTTCCAATTATTATCCACGGCGCAAGCTGGGGCTTTGGAAGAAGCGCTTGCGAGCTTTTGTCCCGCCGCAAAAATACTTATTTTGACATGAGCTCCATGCATTTAAACAACCTTCTTGAAATGACTCGCGAGAAATTCGGCATTGAGCGCCTCTTATACAGCAGCGCGTGGCCGATAAAATCCATGGGTGCAATGAAAGCGTTTGTCGAGTATGCGGATATTTCCGAAGAGGAAAAGGATTTGGTCGCCCACGGAAACGCTTGCAGACTTCTCGGCATAAACCCTGAGAGCCTGGAGCTCTATGACGACTCAGAGTGCGAGCTTGATTCAATCGCACGTGAGGCGGATGCCGGCATCCCGATTTCAGTGCCTGTGTTTGACGCACACACCCACATGGTCCCCGCAGAGGACAAAACGGTTAACAACTGCATGATGATGTACTCAGATTGCGACAGTATTGTAAAGAAGATGGACAAACTGGGTATTGACTCTATAATCACAGCCCCCTGGTCCGGCATTTCCTTCAACGGCATAAACGGCAACGAAGAATCCCTCTACGCAGCCAAGAAACACCCGGGCAGATTCTACGGCTTCTCCACCTGTAACATCCACTATGAAGAGGATTTAAATGCATGGAAGGGCTATCACGAGAAGTATCCGGAAGTGTTTGTCGGCATAAAGCCCTACCCGCCGTATCAGAAGTTTGAGTTTTCAGATGACGTGGCGAAAGAGTGGTTTGAGTATGCAAACGAGCACCACCTTCCGGCTCTTATCCATGCCGACGGCTTGCACTTCCATGACAGCGCAGAACCCGCTATAGCTAAGTACCCCAACGTTACCTTCATAATAGCCCACACCGGCGCAAGCTATACCGTAGCCCGCCGCGCAATTGAACTTGCAAAGAAATACCCCAACGTAGTTTTAGAGATTACATATACAACCACCGCGCGCGGCATGATTGAGTTTTTGGTCGAGCAGGTAGGCGCAGACAGAGTCCTCTACGGCTCGGATTTACCGATGCGTGACCCGACTCCGCAGCTTGCATGGGTATGCTATGCAAAGATTTCAGAAGATGATAAAAAGAAAATTCTGTCCGGCAATATAGAGCGTATTTTGGCAAAAAGAAAATAATCCCTTTTACTAACAAAAGGACTGTTGCAGAGGATAACTTCCACAACAGTCCTTAATTATTTGTGCATCCTGGTTATTTGGTTTTCAGGCGGCTCGCCGTCTAAAAACAGGCGGATATTCTTTAGCGTTACATCTGCGATGTTATGCAACGCCTCATCGGTCAAAAAAGCCTGATGCGACGTGATTATAACATTCGGCATGGACAAAAGCCGCGCCAGAACATCATCCTGTATGATAGTGTCCGAGAAATCCTCGTAGAACAAATCCGTCTCCTCTTCGTAAACATCCAGTCCCGCACCGCCGATTTTGTGTGATTTAATTGCATCGAGCAGTGCTTCTGCATGGATAAGCGCGCCGCGCGAGGTGTTTATTAGTAAGACTCCGTCCTTCATTTTTTCAAGACTTCCCGCATTTATTATGCGGCGCGTATCGCGCGTGAGCGGGCAGTGGAGGGAGATTATGTCGCTTTCTTTGTAGAGCGTATCCAAATCCACGTACTCTGCATGGCACTCGTCGGACGGATACGGGTCATACGCCAGACACCGCATTCCGATACCGCGGCAAATATCTATAAAAACGCGCCCGATTTTTCCCGTGCCGATTATACCCACGGTTTTCTTGTGCAGGTCAAATCCGGTCAGACCGTCTATGCTGAAGTCAAAATCACGCGTGCGCAGATACGCACGGTGGATTTTGCGGTTGAGCGCAAACAGAAGTGCCATCGCGTATTCAGCAACCGCGTACGGTGAATACGCGGGTACGTGCGTTACGGTCATGCGCCCCTCCGCAGCTTTTAGGTCCACATTGTTATAGCCCGCACAGCGCATTGCGATAAAGCGAACTCCGTTTTGATGCAGTGCGTCGATAACCTCAGAATCGAGCGTATCGTTTACAAATGCGACCACTCCGCCGCATCCGGCTGCGAGTCCTGCAGTCTCGGCACTCAGCTTGTTTTCAATGTATTTTAATTTTATATCGTACTTATCTTTGAGTCTGTCAAACCAAATTGTGTCATACGGTTTTGCGTCATAAAAGGCAAAGCGATTCATTAAAATGCACCCCGGATTCTTATTTTAATACGGATATTATCCGCACCGCGGTGCAATATTATGCAAAAACACCGCAATGAAAAATCATTGCGGTGTTTTAAATCCATTTTTTAATTACTCAGTAACGTAGGGGAGAAGAGCAATGTGACGAGCGCGCTTGATTGCCTCGGTCAACTGACGCTGATGGCAAGCACAAACGCCGGTCATTCTGCGGGGCAGAATTTTGGAACGCTCGGAGATATAACGGCGCAGCTTTGCTACGTCCTTATAATCAATCTGCTCAACCTTATCTACGCAGAAAGAGCAAACCTTTTTGCGCTTTCTGTTTTTTGCGGTTCTATCCATTGTAAAAATCCTCCTTTTTCACCATTTTAGAACGGCAGCTCGGTATCCTCACCGATAAGCTCTTCAAAATCAGAGCTTGCAGCAGCCGGAGCAAAATCGCTCTGTGCACTCATAAAGGAGTTATTCGCCATAGGCGCGGAATCCATCATGGGGTTGCCTGCTGCTGCACCGTCGCGCTTTGATTCTGCAAAAAAGCACTCGTCGGCGACAATCTCCGTAGTGGTACGGTTGTTGCCGTCACGGTCCTGCCAGTTGCGAACCTGAATACGACCTGTAACCGCGACAAGCTGGCCCTTGCGGAACCACTTGGACACGAACTCAGCCGTATTTCGCCATGCGACGATGTTGATAAAATCGGTGTTTTGCTGCCCGGAATCGTTGTTGCGGCTATAGCCGCGGTCTACTGCGAGAGTAAAGGACGATACCGGGATGTTGCTCTGCGTATAGCGGAGCTCCGGGTCGCGGGTTAATCTTCCCATTAAAATTGCCTTATTAAGCATTGTGAAAGATCCTCCTTACTTTGCAGCTTCTGCGTCTTTGCAGATGATGAGAGAACGCATGATGCCTTCGGTAATCTTGAAGACACGGTCGAGCTCTGCCGGGAAAGACGGAGCGCTCTCAAACTCAACCAGGACATAGTAGCCTTCAGACTTGTCGTTGATTGCGTATGCGAAGCGGCGCTTGCCCCACTCATCCACGTTGAGAAGTGTTCCGTTCTGCTCGATGAGAGCCTTGAACTTAGCCACCATCTCTGCGATAGCCTCTTCACCGATTGCGAGATCAATGATGAAAACGGACTCATACTTTGCGCTTACTTTTGCCATTATTATTACACCTCCTTCTGGACTTATGGCCCCTAAACTCAGTTAGGAGCAAGGAAACATAATAATTATACAGGAAAAACCAAAAATGTCAAGCATTTTTGCAGATTTTTTTAATTTGCGGCATATAATGAAGCCCTTGCAAGCGGTTGACAGATTGATAAAAATAGAATAAAATATATCTTACCGAAAAAATCATATGCCTCCTTAGTTAAATGGATATAATAAACCCCTCCTAAGGTGGTGCTCGCCCTTCGTGTTATGTGTGAAAACGTGCCAAAAGGCGAGAGAAACCGCAAAAACGCGAGCTTGCCACAAAGCTTGCGGAAATTTGGCACCCTGCGTGGCACCCTGATGCACTTTTTCGTGCAAAAATAAGGGATAGCCCGCGCGTACATAACTTTTATAAATTTCATATAGGCCCCCATAGTTAAGTGGATATAACATGCCCCTCCTAAGGGCAAATCGCGCGTTCGACTCGCGCTGGGGGTGCCAAAATAATCACCGCTAGGATAATTCTTGCGGTGATTTATCTTAATTTGTCCGAATTTACTATCAAGGAGGTTTATCAATGGAATTAAAAACACCAAGGTTGATTATGCGTACTAACATACAATTTGTCAGCGGTCGTCTTGTTTTTCCTTCTCAGAAAAGCGGAATTAATTTACTGAGCCACCAACCTAATGTTGCCGAAGATGGCGGAGACTGGTTCGTACTACCGTAATAGTTAAGGGCGATGGCCATAACGGCCATCGCCCTTCGTATTGTACTATTCGAACATCTGCTCCAGCTTTTCTGCCGCCGTTTTATCCGAGCTCTTTAGGAAGTGGCTGTATATATCCGTTGTGGTACTTGTCCTTGCGTGGCCTGTTCTGCCCGCGACAGTTACCAGCGGGACACCTGCCGCTATTTGCATGGTTATGTTTGTATGCCGTAGGCTGTGTACTGTTCTTCGCGGAAGCCCTGCGGCATCGCATATCTTATGCACCCATTGCAGTGTTGTTCCGGGATAGAATCTCTTGCCACATTCTGCGATGAACAATCTGTCTGTTCCCGTCCACGTGTCGCCCATATCGGCTTTGTACTGTTCGTACCATTCTTTGTATTCTTTGAGCGTTGCTATAAGCTTATCCGATATTGAGATGATACGTTTACTGCTTTCGGTCTTTGGTTCCTTCTCGACAACTCCCATGCCTTTTACCGTTGTCACCGACCGTTCTATTGTAATGGTTGCCTCCTCGAAGTTGATGAAGTCGGAGGCCAAG
>JAZRUF010000123.1:0-7143 GCA_045652405.1 Eubacteriales bacterium
TTGCCGGTGTCATAGTTGTAATTAGGATGGTATGACATATACTCTCTCCATGCCTGACCTGTCTGGTCAAGCACGTGTATTCCGCTTCTCAAGCACAGCGGATAGCTTTCCGGATACAGCTCTTTGAGTTTTTTGCAAACCACATACAGCTCATCATAAGTTTTCGGGACCTCTAAGCCGTGCTTTTCAAAAATGTCCTTACGGTACATCCATGTGCTGCCGGCAAAATCATCAGTTCCGCTGGTTGGTGCCATGTAAATATTTTCGTCACCCGATGTTCTTGCGAGCATCTGCGCATCTTTATCAGCTTTTTCGTTCCAGAATGCAGTGTAGTTGGGCATAATATTCTCATACTTATTGAGCGGTACAAGTGCACCGATCGGACCGTATTCGTCTTGGAAAGACTTGGTTCCGTTAATTAAATACATTAAATCCGGCAGTTCATCCGGGTTTGACATCATAAGCGGAAGCTTTTGTGCTACATCTGAACTCGGGATTGCAGTAATATCCAAGTTTGCACCGGTTTTCTTCTGAATAATATCCCAAATAGCCCAATTTTCATTATACGGCCAAGTAATGTGCGATGCTATAAGCATTTGAACTGTCGTCGGCTCGGAAAAAACGCTTCCGCCGCCCAACGCAGCATTGTTTTTACTGTCATTTTCATTGTCCCCTTGCGTGCAAGCAGTAAGGGAGAATATCATGGCAATTGCAGTCAATAAGGCAAATATTCTCTTTTTCATTTGTTTTTCCTCCTTAAATTTTCATACCATTCTCCCCACATCAGAGGGAGAAGAGTGAGTTTATTATGCGAATATACGGTTTAGCATTACCGCAACTTCTGCGCGTGTTGCGAGACCGAGCGGATTAATGCGTCCGTTTGAACCTGCGATTGCGCCGGCTCCTACAAGCTGCGCTACCGCCTCGCGTGCATAATCGCTAATCTCGGCTGCGTCTGCAAACTCGGCGAGTACGCTCTCGTCTGCTGCGGAGAGCTCTTTACCGACCGCCTTGAGTGCACGGGAGAGCATTACCATCATATCCTGGCGGGTAATCTCACCCTCAGGATTAAACTTGTTTGAGCCAATACCGCCGACGATGCCGTTTGCCTTTGCAAGTCGGAGCTCTTCCGCGTAGTACTTATTTGCATCTACGTCTGCAAAATGCTCACCCTCGCCCTCGGTTATATCAAATGCTCGCACAAGCATTATCGCAAAGTCTGCTCGGTTGATGTTCTTTGACGGTGAGTAGGTATTAGCACTCGTTCCGTTTATTACTCCCTTATCTACAAGTGAGTAGATTGCATCCTTTGCCCAGGTGTGGCTCTCAAGGTCAACGAATTTTTCAGTCGGTACGATGTCGGAATCGTCCCCTGCATCGTTATTTCCTGCATCTCCGTTATCCTCAGTCTTATCGTCATCCGTTGTATCCGAAGATGTGCCGCCGGAGGGTGCTCCGCCAGCTGCGGAGTTATCGCCGGAGCCGCCGGTTTCTTGGCTTGGACGGTCAGTCACCGAGCCGGTGTTCCTATATACGGTTATAATAGCGTTATAGGTTGTGCTGAGAACTCCGTCTGAAACCTTAATAGCCGCACTGTGCTGACCAATTTGAGTGCTGTCCGGTGTCCAGCTAAAGGTTGCCGTTTCCGCATCAAAGCTCGCACCTCGCGGCATTACAACAGCATCATACGTCAATGCTCTGTCACTCTTTGCAGAAACAGAAAAGCTGAGCTTGTTTCCTGCTGTCGCATTATATCTGCCGCTGTCCATTGTAAGCGTCGGCGCAGTGTCGTTTACATAGCTCAGAGGTATGCTAAACAACTGACCACTGCTTATATTGTAAACAAAACCCTTGTCTATATCAGAGTTATCCTTGTATCCGCGAACTGTAGTTACATCTCCGATGTCCAGCTCAACAGTCCCATCTTCCAAAGCTTTTGCGCCTTTTATGCAGTACGCTCCGTTTTCTACGCCGTCATTCTCCACGTAGATGAGTCTGCCCGCCAACGCGGTAATCTGTTCATCAGTAAGCTGTTGGTCAAAAGATACATTGATGTAATTCTGTAGGCTTAATTCATCTGTATAACTTGCTACCATACCTGTATATGCAGGCTGTGCATCAACGGTATCGGCGATGATTTCACCGTCATTGAGATACGTATATGCAAGATTTTCCTCTTTAACCGTTTCACCCTCGCCTACGCCCTCGTATGTGGCTACTCCGACAAAGCCCTTGAAGTTAAACAGGTCGTCAATCCTATACTCGACAGTGTTGTCTTCCGCATAAACGATGTAATCAATGCGTCCGTCCTCATGCATTACCTTAACTGCCTTGACAATTTCGCCCTGTGCAAGCTCACTTCCGTCAGCATGTGTGACTTCAACCGCTTCCATACCGCTTAAGTATCTGTCCCCCTTATATGGTTCAAGAACCGTCGTAAAGAGAGTGTCAAGCTTTTCTTCACCCTTGCGGCGCGCAAGCACGTATTTAATGTTCGTCTTGGGGTTTGAGGAATTGTCTACCGGATAACCATCAACTACGGAAACCTCATCAAGCTCAAAATCGTTGAGCATCGTCATGCGCAAGTGTAAGCCTGAACTATCCTTAAGGACTCTTCTGAAATCCGAAACCTCAAAGTCAACAGCAAATTTCTTGTCCGGCATCTCGTCTGACTCAACATTGTCAAGCCATGTGTAGCCCGCAGGATAAGTTAAATCATTCGAATACCAAGTATTTCCAGAATCCGGATGTGGGTCAGCTCCGTATTTTACATCCTTACCCGACTTGTATCCCGCATAAGTAATTCCGCTACGCTCTACAAGATCAAGGCCTTCAGTCTCTGCAATCTTATTTGACTGGGAATGGAAGCTGTACAGATGATCCTTTCCGCCCACAACACGGAAGAAATCTACGCCATAGCTTACCTGGTCATCTACCTCAACCATTACCACTGTGCGGCGATACTCGTCAGTTTGCGCATAAACCTCGCTCTTAGATGCGTCCATAACCTTTACTTTGCCTGCATCGTCAAAATGCATCGGCAAACCGCGGTTGTTGAGGGGATCGCAGTTCTTTTCATCCACCACAACCGTGTTGTGAGCAATCGTAGAGCTTACCCACTGAATTCGGTTAGCGTCTTTTCCGGTAAATTTCGGGTATCCGATTTCAGGTGCCATGTTAATACCGTACGCGGTCATACCTAAGTTCAACGCATCCCAGTGTCCGTGACCCGCGGTGCTTCCCGTATACATCCAGAAATCACGTTTTGTATTGGAATTTGGATAAATCGCACCGTCGCGCAGGGCATACAATCCGTAACCCGTCTGAGCAGTGCTGCCCATATCCAGCTCACCGTAAGTGTCAATAATAGCCTGGACTTCATTTTCAAGGCTTGACGGATTTTTCACGGTGTCGTCGTATTTAAGACCCTTTGAGCTACGCCCGTTAAATTGGTAAAGCGCCTGTGCGTAAAGAATATCACCGGTCGCCTGATATGCAGCGACGAGCGGATCTGTTGATATTCCATACTCCTTGCCGCCGAAGGATCCCATATCGCCTATCTGCGCAGTGTAATATCCGCCCATTACAATCGGAAGCTGCGCCGAGAACATTTTCATGAACTTGGGGTACTTGTACAAATCAGCTTCCGGATACAACTCGTAATTGCTGAGAATCTCTGCCGCCCTCTGCAAATAGGAAATCCACATTGCGTTATAACCGGGTGCTGATTCATCTCCCATACCGTCACGGTCAACATCGCTCATGAGTATGGACAGGAGATTTCCGCTTGTCATATTCACAGGAACATCGGCGACATCAATCTGCGCACCGGGTGCCATTACCCAATCCAGCCATTTGCCCGTCTCAGGCATAGTGTTGAGGGCAACCGCTGCTGCGATAACTGCATTCTGAGTTGTTCCGTTGTTTCCGTTCAGGCTTCCCTCCACAGCCGCTTCAAAAATCGAATGGAGAATGCCTTCTTCAACATTTTTCCGAAGTGCTGCAGCACTGTTTTTCGGATTTTCCTGATTGTATTGAACAGATTTTTTGCTCAGATAGCTAATAAGCTGCTCATCCTCATATATCGGATAGTATACATCGTACATATCAGCATAGTTGGCAGCAGGGCCACAGCTCCATATGATGTCGCTTTCCTTGCCCTTATACCCGCCGTCATCTCGCATATCCGTCCATTTTACATACCATAAATCCGGATAAACGTCCGCTATACGGTCAAGAAGTATAGCTCCTGCGCGTCCATACTTTATATCTCCCGTGTACAGATACGCATTTTTAAAGGCACTTAAGGACGAACTGATTATGCCTCTCCAAAGTCCCTCATGGATGTAATAGGCAATGTAATAGCTCCTCTGCTCGGTCTGAATCGGATTTCCGTCCTTGTCCTCAGAAGTAATCATCTGATAATCTCCGAAGCCGTCGTCTACGCCCCAGTTATGGATGCCTACATTTACAAGCTCACCTTTTTCTTCATCAAAATGCTCATCCATTTCAGGATATTCCGTATTTTTTAAATATCCTTCGCCGTGCAGACCACCAAATTTAGTTTTATGCCGCTCCTGCGCAAGCTCTTTGTTAAACACACCGTGTTCATCCAGACCCATCTCATAGTAACTGCCAAAATCATTTGACGGGAAGCGTCTGCGGCAAGCCGGACACTGTATCTTCCACGGACTATTTATCGGGTCTGTAATCCAACCGTAAGTTCCGTATTGCTCCGTAATATCCACCTTACAGTAGCGGCATGTGGTATTATCCTCAGCTGTAGCCTTGCTTATATGGTAATATCTCGGCAACCCCTCTGCAACTATCATACCGTAAAGGGCTTCAAAATTGTCCAAATATCTGTCTGCCTTACTGCTGTAGCTGTCAGCTCTGGCTTTTACGTCAGCGTAATTTGCCACGTTAAAGAGTAACGCCTCGCGCTTCTCCTTAGTCCAAATTGTGGGCTCACCTTTTTCTGAGTTTTTAACCTGTATTGTGACAGGCTCTGTCACCAAATTAGCACCGCGGAAGCTAAGCTTTGCCTTAACGGTAACTACTCCCGCTTTGATGCCTGTCATCGTACCGTTGCTGTAATCAAACTCAATCGCGCCTTCCGGGTCTGAGACCTCATATTCAATGCTGTCGGCACTGCCCAAGGTGCTTATTTTGTTTCCGCTGCCCATCTTAACCGTAAAGCCGATTTTGTCATTGCCTCGCACGTAAAGTGCCTCAGGCGCATTTAGTTGCGCGCTCTCCGGGTCAGATGTGTCCTTTACCGTAACCGGCACTATTTCACTGTTTTTTTCATTCCCGTAGAACACGTTAATGGTAATATACGCGCACCCTTCGCCGGTAGCAGTAACCTTGCCGTTTTGGTCAACAATTACTACCTTTTCATCTGAGGTTGAGTAACTCACCTTAATCTCGTTTTCGGGAATTTCCGTTCCATCGAAGCGTTTTATTGTATAATCGCTTTCTGTACTCTTTCCATACTCAATCTCATTTTCATCAAGCGCGAAAGTTAATATAGTTTTGCTTGTCTTAAATTTAAGCATTTTGGTAAATGCCCAGTAATTGCTGGAGGCAGACCTTTTCGTTCCGGTACCCTTGGTTACGAGCAGATATTCACCCTTATCCAAAGCCATTGTTCTAAGCGTCATGGGCATATCCTCAGTCCATGCCGCCGCGTAGTAATCCACCGTTCCCAAAAGCTTATCCATAGTAAGCGCAGCCGTCACATCTGCCTCGGTTTCAATCTCATCGGCAGGAACCATATAAAGCTCGTTTATGCCGCCGCTAGGCCCGCCGTAATATGTACCGCTCACGCTATAGGTTCCCGGCTCATCCACCTTTACCTTAAGGGCAACCCACTTGTCCGGGCTGTCAATCAAGAAGTTAGTACCCTGAGAGGTCAGGCGTATAGTGCCGTAGTTGTCCATTGTAAAGCATGCATCCGGCCATGTGGACTTGGAATATCCCCAGTACATCCAATTACCCGCAACGCTGTAGCTGTTATATGTGGTAATCTCATTCCAGTTTTTAAGCGGCAAATTATATGTAAAGTATGGGAACTCAACCTTTATCTTAAGGCTTGTTTCAATCGTCTCACCCTCGTGAACAACAGACGCGCTTACTGTTACCTCGCCCTCATCAACAGCACTTATCATACCCGTAGCCGCGTCGTAGCTTATAACGCCGTCTTCGCTTATATCAATGGCAATATTCTCCGCATTAAGCTCGGCCTCAATTCCGTTTACGTACAATTCGGTCTTGAGGGTAGTCTTCTCACCCGGACGAAGCTTCTCGCTTCCCGCCGTCATTACAAGCTGCGTGGGTGGAACATCACCCACGCGCATCGTGGTCATTGACTCCAAACGAATCCAATGCTTTTCGGCGCATTTCATAACTAACACATACTCTCCCGCCTCGGGTATAACTATCTTGTTAGGCAAGGTGTAGTCATAAGTGCCAGTGTCAGCTAAGACAACATTCTGGTTCATCTGCCCGGCATAGTTTGCCGATACAATATTCTTTTCAACCGCCGCCTGCTTTTCAAGCACTGTTGCATCCTCGGAAATATCCACCTTTTTCTCCGGGAAAAGGTAGAAATCCACCTTCGCACCGTACTGCTCATGATATCCCTTCATATTCAAGAGATATACGCCCGGTGTTTTTACATCCAATGCCAATGCTATCCAACGTGCATCCGTCTCCGAATAAAATTCAATACCATAGCTAGGATTGTATACACATTTGTCCACAGGATTATGCGCAGGTTTAACCCCATCCATCTCAGCAAAGCTGAGCGGATCTCCGTTGTTGTTTACCCACGCAGATGCAGCATGTGCATAGAATTTCCAGTTTGAATTTAAGCTTTTATTATAGTCTTTGAGTGTGCCATCAAACGTATGCCACGTGCCGTCATCAAGCATAATTTGGAAAGTCTCCGTCGCTGGGAAAATCTTTTGCATGCTCACGTTCTGCATGAAGAAGTAGCACACACCGCCCCAGCTTGTATCCGTAGCCTCACCTTTTGCCGCCGCCTGACCAACAAGCAGATACTTGTCCTCAATCGGCATATTCGCGCTAAACTTCACAGAACTTCCCGACTGGAAGTCAACCGTGGCAAGCGCATCCTTA
>JAZRUF010000124.1:0-11155 GCA_045652405.1 Eubacteriales bacterium
CCGCTTACAGCTTCTTCATAAGTTTTTCCGGCTGAATTTGCACTTGCAGCGATAGCTGTGACGGTAAACCACGGGTGATTTTCAAGAAGCGTTGCAAAACGCTGACCAACCATTCCTGTGCCGCCTATAATTCCGACCTTGTAATTTTTCATTTTTATAACCTCCGTTTTCGCCGTTTCAGGCGATTTGTTTTATATACCCAGTATATGTTTTACTATGCAAAAAGGAAACAGATAAAGATTATATGTCAAAAAAAGAAAAAAGTCGGTTGAAAAACCGACCGCTTTTGTAATATAATAGAGAAAAGCGGTTTAGTGTCGGCTTTCGCGCAAAACTCTTTTTCATTACAAATAACAGATAGCTCTTCATCAAATAACAGATGACAGTTGCATGGCTGTTAACCATACACCCAGATCGACACACTGACCGGAAGCGGCCGTCTTCGGCGGTAAACCCTTTCACGATACCTCATAGAGCTCCGGAGCTCTAAGTAACGCTACTGATGAGTGCCGCGCCTCTACCTAAACTATATTTCCTTTTGTTCATAATATATCATTTGTTTTAACTTCTGTCAACACTAAATCAGTTAACAGTGCGCATTTTGGCGCATTTTTATATAATGCATGGAAACGGAGTGCTTTTTTTATGAGAAAAATAGTCAAATTTATGATATTAACTGTACTTGTCGCATGCGTATTTTTTATGCAGGCAGCAGCTGCTGCGGAAGCTAACCCGACCGTCAGAGTAGGATTGTATTATAATACCACGGCTCTTGTAACCGCAAATCTCCAAAACAAGGTTGGTTACGGTTACCGCTTGGGATTTTTTGACAGTCAGGGGAATTTTATAAACATATGGTCAGTTGATAGTACTAACAAAATAACAATGGGGAAAGACCAGAACCTGTATTATAAGGACAATACGTTCTATGCTTCGAATGCTCCGGAGGATAGCCGCTCACTCGGCGCATATCACGTGCAGTTTGATACATCTTACGCAAACGCACAGCTTGCAGAGAGTGCATTAAAACAAATGCTTGCAAAGGGCGTTCCGGGGTTTGTTAGCTATATAAACGGGGCATATTATATCCGTACCGGCTCTTTTACAACCCAATCTGCGGCAAGTGCTGCAGCACTCCAATATATAAACATAGACACAGCTACAGCGGTCGGCGCGGGGCACACCTGCGTAACCGTCTACAATACAGAAACCGGTGCAATTCTATTTGAGTTTGAATCAGGTGTAAATGTCCCTTTGTCTGTTTATCCGTCACTTGGTGAGGTAGATGACCCGCTTACCTGGTTTAAAGGTTATCAATACCGCGGTGCATTTGAGTACATAAGAAACGGCGGTAATATTTCTGTCATAAACCGTGTTTCAATGCAAGACTATGTCAAGGGCGTAGTACCATATGAAATGTCCGCCTCGTGGCCTGTTGAAGCCCTAAAAGCTCAAGCGATGTGTGCGCGTACATATGCATACTCAAACTTTGGAAAACACGGTTCTGATTTCGATATTTGCGCTTCAACGCATTGTCAGGTATATCACGGCGCAAACTCGGCAACCGAAAATTCTGATACGGCAGTGGACGAAACGTACGGACAGTATATATTATATGACGGTGAGCCGATAAATGCAGTCTTCCATTCATCCAACGGCGGTGCTACGGAGGATGCGGAAAACGTCTGGGGATATGCAACACCTTATTTGCGCGGAGTTTATGATAACAACGAGGACCTTGACCGTGCAACAAACGGTCGCTGGTCATTTGAATACACTCCTGCGCAGCTTCAGTCTATACTCAATTCCAAAGGATACTCGGCTGCACTTATATCCGATGCATACGTCGAAGAGTACACAAGCAAGGGAAACGTCAAAAAAGTAACCTTCATTGACGTAAACGGTGAAAAGTTTAGCTTCTCAAAAGAGAAAGCGCGCACAATAATAAACAGCTCGTCACTAAAAAAATATACTCACAGCCAACGTTATAAAATTACCCGAAAGGGTGCACAAGCGAATCAGAACACAGCATCAAGCGGCTCTTCACTATATGTAAACAACGCTTCTAATGCGCTTGACCCGCAAAGCGGAGGTATTTCCGTAATAACCGGAAGCGGTGCTATGGGACTTCTGCCGTCAACGTCAGTTTATGTGCAGACCGCCTCTGGAAAAGAGATTATAACCTTTACGGAAAATTCATCAGATAACAATTCCACCGAAACGCCTCAAACAAGCAATGATGTAACCTTTGTTTTTACCGGCACAGGCTGGGGGCACAATGTAGGCTTAAGTCAGATTGGCGCTCTCGGAATGGCAAACAAAGGCTACTCAGCTGAAGATATTATCCATTTTTATTACACTGATGTTACTATAACCAAAGCATGAGAGGACATACAATGAAGAAATCCGATTTTTATTTCGATTTGCCGGAAGAGCTAATCGCTCAAACTCCGCTTGAAAAGCGTGATTCATCCCGCTTAATGGTGCTCGACCGCAACAGCGGGGAGATTGAGCACAAGCATTTCCACGATATTCTCAAACTTATAAATCCGGGTGACTGCCTGGTGTTAAATAACTCCCGCGTCTTGCCCGCGAGACTTATTGGTACGCGAGAAACCGGCGGAGCTGTCGAAGTTCTTTTACTCAGAGATTTAGGTGGTGGGGAATGGGAATGCCTTACAAAACCCGGCAGAAAAACGCGCACCGGTGCAAAGCTCAGCTTTGGTAATGGAGAGTTAAACGCCGAGGTCATCGGCGAATTGTATGACGGAAAACGGCGTGTTCGTTTTTGCTATGACGGAATCTTCCTTGAAATATTAGAAAAGCTCGGGCAAATGCCACTGCCGCCGTATATACACGAAAAACTCGATAATCCGGAGCGCTATCAGACTGTATACTCAAAAGAAATTGGCTCTGCGGCTGCACCTACCGCAGGATTGCACTTTACAAATGAGCTTTTGGATGAATTAAAGGAAAAAGGTGTAAACATAGCTTACGTGACACTTCATGTAGGACTTGGAACTTTCCGACCGGTAAAAGCTGAGGACTTGAGCGACCATCAGATGCATTCGGAGTATTACGAAATACCGGACGAAACTGCTAATATAATTAAAAGCACGAAAAAATCCGGCGGTCGTATAATTGCAGTAGGAACTACATCTTGTCGCACTATAGAGTCCGCATACGGAGAAAACGGCGAATTGATAGCAAACAGCGGCTGGACGGATATTTTTATATATCCGGGATATAAATTCAAAGTTTTGGACGCACTAATAACAAATTTCCACCTGCCAGAAAGTACACTAATCATGCTTGTATCTGCGTTGGCGGGTAAAGAGAATGTAATGAATGCGTATAACTGTGCGATAAAGGAAAAATACCGTTTCTTCAGCTTTGGAGACGCGATGTTCATAAAGGAGCAATAAATGTTTAAACTGCATAAGAAAAACGGAAATGCACGCCGCGGTGAATTTCACACGCCGCACGGCGTTATACAAACGCCCGTGTTTATGAATGTAGGCACACAAGCGGCAATCAAAGGTGCTGTATCGGCCGATGATTTAAAAAGGATAAACTGCCAGGTGGAGCTCAGTAACACCTACCATTTGCATGTGCGCCCGGGCGATGAAGTAATACGTTCTTTGGGCGGACTTCATAAATTCATGGCATGGGATAAACCAATTCTGACTGATAGTGGCGGTTTTCAAGTATTTTCACTCTCCACCCTCCGAAAAATAAAGGAGGAGGGGGTATACTTTGCCTCGCATGTTGACGGCAGAAAAATTTTCATGGGGCCAGAAGAGTCAATGAAAATACAGTCAAACCTCGGTTCGGATATTGCGATGGCTTTTGATGAGTGCATTGAAAATCCCGCACCGCGCGATTACGTTATAAATTCATGTCAAAGAACCACACGCTGGCTTATACGCTGCCGCGACGCACTCGATAAGTTTAATAAAGAAGAAAACGCGGTAAATCCCGGGCAAGTTCTTTTTGGAATAAATCAGGGTGGAACATATCCCGACCTGCGCGTGGAGCATATGAAAGCGATACGCGAATTAGACCTTCCCGGATATGCAATAGGCGGTCTGGCAGTAGGCGAGTCTACTGATGAAATGTATAGCATAATTGACGCAGTTGAACCGTTTATGCCTCAGGACAGACCGCGTTATCTGATGGGTGTTGGTACACCGTCTAACATAATAGAGGCTGTAGCACGCGGAGTAGATTTTTTTGACTGCGTAATGCCCGCGCGAAATGCGCGTCACGGTCATTTATACACTTGGAATTACGGATGCATAAATATAAAAAATGAGAAATACAAGCTTTCCGACATGCCGATAGATCCTGAGTGTAAATGCCCGGTATGTTCAACGTATTCACGCGCATATCTCAGGCATTTATTCAAGGCGGAGGAAATGCTTGCAATGCGTTTGTGTGTGCTACACAACTTGTATTTTTACAACGAGCTTATGCAGAGAATACGTGATGCAATTGACAATGATACGTTTGATGCGTTTCGTGCAAAATGCTCCGGAGTAATTGATAAACGCGGATAAAATTTACACAGCGTTAATAAAAATATAAAAATAATACTTGTAAATTCCTTCCGTTACAGATATAATAGAGCTTGTAATAATTTTTGGAGGTAAATTTTTATGCAAATGTTAGCATTTCTTACAGGCGAGGCAGCGCAGGGTGGTGCAGGTTCAAGCATCATGGCATTTCTGCCGATTATCCTTGTATTCGTTGTTTTCTATTTCTTCCTTATCCGTCCCGAAAAGAAGCGCAATAAGCAAACCGCTGAAATGCGCAATAATCTCAAAGTTGGCGACGAAATCGTAACCATTGGCGGAATTATCGGAAAAATTACAAACATTAAAGAAGACCAGCTTACCATCGAAACCGGCGCTGACCGCAATAAGGTTCGTATTATGCGTTGGGCAGTAAGTGCACCGATTGCAAAGGAAGAGACCAAGGCTGTTAAAGAAGCCGAAAAGGACGCTGCAAGCGACGCTTCTGAAGAATAAAATTCCTGTTTTTGTAATTAATCTTCATCCCATGTAATAGAATTGAAGTAAGATATTCTTAAAAGCAGGGGGATGGGTCAACATGCAAAAACACGAAGAAGTATCCAATAAGTTTTCTAAAATCCCGATTTTGTTTTTCATCTACGGAATCATCGGTGTTTTAATTGGTATAGTATTGCTTTTACCTGTATCATTTCTTTCAGCGAATGAGCTTTTACCTGATGGAGTTGTTTCGTCTTTTCCGGCTGTCGCTGTTTTTATCGGCGCGGTTGTTTCAGGCTATTTTTCCGCACGGTCAATGGGTAAAGCTTTGCTTACCGGTCTTATTCAGTCAATAGTAAACTTTTTAATCTTATATCTTTTGGGTGTTTTAGTCTTTATGAGGATTAAACCCACTGGGCTTTATTTGTATGTATTTCTCGCCTGTGTTTTAGGTGCAGTCATCGGCGGACTTATTACGGTTATAAACGTCAAAGGCCATCGTCGGCGCAATACATAAGGCGGATGCAAAATATAAATTACAAAAGGAGAGTGTTTTACAATGAAACATGTTAAGACAATCAATACTGCGGTTTTAAAGAACAGCGCTGCAAAGGGCGGCTGCGGCGAGTGCCAGACTTCTTGCCAGTCCGCTTGCAAGACTTCCTGCACAGTTGCAAATCAGAAGTGTGAAAACCGTAAATAAAATTTTAACGCGTAGAAAAAAACCATACAAAACGGATTACTGCGCTGCGGTAGTCCGTTTTTCTTTGTGGGAAAAGATGGAGGTATATCCGCTATGGTGCATACATATCGTTTAGGCGGTTATAACATAGCAGTTGATGTAAACAGCGGTGCAGTGCATGCACTCAGTGATGTTGCATTTAACGTATTGGAAAAAATTGATAAACCGAAAGATAAAAAATGTCCCGAGAGCGTTATAAGCGAGCTTTCTTCAAAATACACCGTACAAGAAATTGAAAATGCTTACGAAGAGCTTTCTGAGCTTTCCAAAAACGGCCTTTTATTTGCAGATGATGACTATGTAGATTTAACACGTGCACTTCCGCAAAACAGCCCTTTAAAAGCGCTGTGTCTGCACATCGCTCACGATTGCAACCTGCGTTGTTCGTATTGCTTTGCTTCTACCGGTGATTTTGGAAAAGGCAGAAAGCTTATGCCACCGGAGATTGCAAAAAAAGCCATCGACTTTGTTATTAAGCGTTCTCAAAATCGCCGCAATATAGAAATCGACTTTTTCGGTGGCGAACCGCTTATGGCGTTTGACACGGTAAAGGAAACCGTAAAATATGCAAAAGAACAAGCAGAGATACATGGTAAGACGTTTCGCTTTACACTTACTACAAACGGTGTAGGTCTCAATGATGAGATTACCGAATATATAAATTCTGAAATGTCCAACATTGTTTTGTCACTCGACGGCCGACGTGAGGTAAATGACCGCATGCGCAAAACCGTAAATGGGCAGGGAAGCTATGATATAATTGTTCCCAAGTTCAAAAAATTAGTTGATGCACGTGATAATGACAAGGATTATTACGTACGCGGAACATTTACACGTGAGAATTTAGATTTTGTTGACGATGTTTTGCATATCGCAGATATGGGCTTTGACCAGCTTTCAATCGAGCCGGTAGTTACCGATGAGGGGTGCTCTTACGCAATTACAAACAACGATAAAGAGCGCATAGAAAAAGAGTATGAAAAGCTTGCCGAGATAATGAAAGACAGACGCGACTTTAACTTCTTCCACTTTGCGGTTGATTTAAAGCAAGGTCCATGCGTTTATAAGCGAATTCGCGGCTGCGGAGCAGGGTATGAGTACGCTGCAATAACCCCGGATGGCGACGTATATCCATGCCACCAGTTCGCAGGGAAAGAAGAATACTGTATGGGAAACGTCGAGGATGACACATTTGACCCCGAAATTTCCAAAGAATTTTCGCAGTATAATATCTACACGCGCGAAGCGTGCAAAAGCTGCTGGGCACGTTTCTATTGCAGTGGCGGATGCAGTGCGGCAAACCTCAATATGAACAATGACATGGCAGTTCCTTATGAGCTTGGATGTGACCTTGAACGCAAGCGTTTAGAATGCGCAATTATGCTCAAGGTTCATGACGCACTGAAAGACTAAAGAGAAAGACAGAGAATGAGTTATGCAGATTTTATCCTACATTTTAAGTATTACGGGTTTAGCCTGTATGATTGCCGCATCCTTGATAAAAGGCAGCAACATGAAGAAAATTCTTTTCTTTGTATTTTGCGGAAATGTACTTGTTGCAACCAGCTATTTAATTGGCGGAAGTGGCATAAACGGAGCCGCAGCCTGTTATCTGGGTGGACTTCAGTCGATTATAAACTATTTCTTCCAATCCAAAGGAAGACCTCTTCCTAAATGGCTGATTACATCTTATGCAATTGCCATAATTGCGCTTAACATTGCGGTAAGTGGACTTTCTCCGCTTGGAATTCTTGTAATTATCGCATCACTGACCTTTATTATGTGCATAGGTCAGACAAACGGAACCAAATACCGTTTCTGGACGATTGTAAATATGGTTTTGTGGTGTACATATGATATATTGTCTGCATCCTACAGCGCGCTTTTAACACACGTAGCACTTCTTTCATTTACGGTTGCAGGAATGATAATACACGATAGAAAAAAAGAAATTTAACGCCAAAAAAGAGCAGGGTAGTCGTTTGTTCGATTGCTTCTGCTCTTTTTATTATAAAATTACGGAATCCTTGCACCTAAAACATGCAAAAAGCGAATATTAGCATATTCATATGAGCTTAATGGGCGCATAAAAGCGTCATTGGTATGCGCCGCGATATATGTGTTTTCAGGCGTTGGAACATCTCCGGTACGTAAAACCAACAAAGAATGATAAAAATCTCCGTTTTCATCACCAAGCTGAATAATATCCGCTGGAAGGATTTGCGAAATATCAGTTTCTTCTGCAAACGGCCCAAAAGACTGATTATTTACCAAGAAACGATATAAAAACTCAACTCCGGTCCAACTTGGCGAACGGTCGTTCGCATTGATGTAATACCAGCCGTAAATTGGTGTATAGTTCATAACACCGCAACCTGCATAGACACACTGGGAGACAAAATTGGTGCAATCGCCACCAATGTCCTGAAAATCATAGTATTCCGGATTTCTGTCAAAAGCCCAAAAGGTAGCATATTCAACAGCTAAATCGCGGCGGTACGTAATTTCAATCAATTTAAATAACCTCACAATGTTTTTTATAATATACTATGTCAGAAAAGATTAATTGTTACGCAAAATAAAATTATAAAAAACAAACGAAGCTACAATAACAAATAAATTAAAAATAACGTTTAATAATAAAAATGTATAACATCGTCTAATTATTTTAAAGCTGATGTCTAAGCGCAGAAAAACCAATGGACTACACATCAGAAACGCACATTTACAATATTATCAGCAAATTCTCTCAAAACCTCCACTACTTTTTAAGCAAAATTTTCATTTTGCTTAAAAACCTATCTGACTTTTTTTGCGCGGGTTCCTCTTAAAGCTCTCTTCTGCTCTCAGTTATCATCACGCAACGCGGTTATCGGGTCAAGCTTTGATGCTGAAATTGCCGGTAAAACCGCAAAAACAATTCCGCAAAAAATTGCTACAGCTTCCACTAAAAGCAAATTCTTTATTGAAAAACTAAATTTCATATTTAATAGTTTTATAATGAGCACCGAAATCCCAAGTCCCGAAACTCCGCCTATTGCACCTCCAATCGCGGATATAAGTGCGGATTCCGCCAAAAAACACATTGCAATATCCCTTTTCCTCGCGCCTATTGCCATGCAAATACCTATCTCCTTTTTACGCTCTCCCGCACTCGACAGAGTTGTATTCATTATTCCCAAACCGCTTACACAAAGCGAAATTGCAGCGATTGCGCTCAAAAGTAACCCAATCAGGCCTACAATGGATTTCAAGCTATTCACATGCCCGGTTAAATTTTCGGTGGAATAGCCATCTTTTGTATTGTTTTCACGGTTTAACACCTCAACGGCTTTTTTGCCTACCTGTTCTGCAGGCAATTCACTCATACAATTTATTGCAATCTGGTCAATATCATATGTTGCAGTCATTCGATTTGCGGTCGTGTACGGAATATACATGAAATCAGGTATCATTCCTCCACTAATTTGATTAATTCCATCTTTTTGCGATGAAATAATACCTATAATTTCAAATTTTTCACTTTCGTTTCCTATGGTCAGAACTATGTTTTTTCCAACTATATTTTCCCGCTTGTATACCTTTTTTGCCAATTCACTGTCAACTACCGCGACATTTTTCTTAAAACGGACATCTGTTTCGTTTGGCAAACGACCGAACAATAAATCAAGAGTCATTACATTACTAATTCCATCGTCAATACCCCAAATCACGGTATCACCGTTCGTGTTCTTGATGCGGTAACTTCCATACTCAACCACGAGTGGTAAAGCATCAGATATTTCGGGGATTTTTTCTTTAATTTTCTCAACATCTTCTACTGTAAGCGGCATCGTTTCGGCATTTTTTGAATACAGTGTCATGCCATGTATCCCCAATTTATCCAATTCATCCGAAACTGCCTGCTGTCCGCTGTCGCTCATCGATACAATAAGTACGACAGACGCAACTCCGATTGCAATTGACATTACAGTCAGCCATGTCCTCATTCGATTTGTACGAAGATTTTTCGCACCTATTCTAAAAATGTCACCGATGAACATAGCTTACACCTATCCCCTTACCTCTTTTATTTTATCGCCGTGTTCTAACTGAAGCGTCGGAGATAAAACAATTTTTTCTGCGCCGGACAAACCATGCGTTACTTCGATTTCATCATCCAACTCAAGACCGGTTATAATGTTTTTTCTGTATATTGCACCGTTTTTTATAACAAAAACTGATTCATTGTTTTTTTCATCCTGCAGAATGCAGCTATACGGCACGGTAACTGCTGACTTTTTCTTTTGAGTATAAATCTTTGCGTTTACGCTGTACCCGGGTTTTAATCTGCCGTCGGGATTTGTTATTGAAATTAACGTATCCACAACTGTTTCACCGCCGCCGGTAAGAGATGTTTTTTTTGTTGCGGTTGGATAGATTTTTTCTACCTTACCGCGATAAGTTTTAGTAAACGCATCCCCGGTTATATCTACCTCCTGCCCTTTTTTTATTCTGTTTATATATAATTCAGGTATCTCAACACGTACATAAAGCTTACTTAAATCGGAAACCACCGCTGCCGCACGGTAGCCTGAGATAGTACCGTTTTCTTTAGCGTCAAGTTTTGTAACCACTCCGGATATTGGGCTCTTTATTTCACTTTCAGTTTGTTCTTCTGAAGCATTAAAGGCAGGAAGCATTTGGCCAAGATATTCTTCCGGGTCAATTCCATACTCTTTTATAAGTAACTCAATAGCTTCATAGTCTATTTCCGCAACCTCAGGTATGAGTGATGAAATATCTGCAACAGGTTGACGCGGTGAAGGAATAACGTTAAATAGAACCTGTCCCGCTTCTACGCTGTCACCCACTTCAATATAGACATCTTTTACATGCGAAGATGCCGCAACGCGTATTTCGCGTGCGTCTCCATCCTCTACACTTCCCTTTGATATTACACTGTCGTAAATATCCTTTATCTCGGGATTTATAGCGGTTACGCCTATCGGAGGTTTTTTGTTAAATGAAGGTGACGAAAGCCACATAACAAAAATTATAAGTGCGGTAACAGATATTGTGAAAATGCTTCTGTTTTTCAAATTAAATCCTCCTCAATGCGTTTTTTGTATAATCATGTAATATTGGGACATCTTAATAAAAAATTTAAAATGAAGGTGTAATTTCATGAGTATTATAGGATGTACAAGCGATTGCGTTTACCAAAACGACGGATACTGCACATTAGAGCATGCAGCAAGCGGCGGTGAAGCATCGGAAAACGGTTGTATACATTATGTCCGAAAATCAGGTGCTAAATACAGAAAAGAAAACTCAAATAAAAACAAAATGGCCTGGCCCAATTTTTCTGATTAAATCATAAAGAAAGATATAATTAATATACTTCTATTGGTTGATTTAA
>JAZRUF010000125.1:0-2821 GCA_045652405.1 Eubacteriales bacterium
GGCATGCAAATGACCTTGTTCTTATTTTCACCGACCTTGACGCGGCTATGCAAGAAATTCGAAAAAACGAGGAGTCGTTTAAAATATTAAAGAGCGCGCATAAGAGACTCGTTGATTCAATAACATCGGTAGATTCTGCTGCAGAGCTTATGGTAAAATGCATGGCACCTGACATTCCCGAGCCTGCTATAGCGTGGCTTAAAACGATAAATACAAGCGTTGGAAACATGAGTAGCGCGCTTATGGATATTGTCGAGGTCATAGAGAGCCGCGAGGAAAATGCGGATAAAGGTTGCCGTCTTGAAGATTTAACCGCGTGCGCACACGGCGTTTGCGAGGAGATGGGGCGAAGATTTGAAATAAAAGGTGCGCGGCTTGAGATTTCAAGTGAGCCGGAAAGAATAGTATTCCCAGTAAATATCAAATCGGTTGTAAATATTTTACTTAGACTTCTTGACTATATGGCGGATTGTGCCAAGCCCGGAGATACTGTCAAGCTTTGCGTCAAAAGCTTTGAAAACCATGTTGAGCTGAGCGTTAGTGACTGCGCGGGGATTATCCCTGAGGAGCATCTGGAATTTTTGAAAAGTCCGCAGATTGAGAATATGGATAAAATATTTAAAGTGCACGGAAATAATTTATATCTGGTCAGGAGAATCGCAGTGTTCTATGATGGGAGCATGGATGCCGAAAACACAGGCGCGGGCAAAAGAATAACCGTAAAGCTTCCACGTAAGCAGGTTTCATCACACGTGCAACAAAATATGCCGCCTATGGTAAGGGGCAATGATAAACCGTGGTGGGAGAGAATATAGCCCGCCAAAGAAAGAAAAAGCCGAATCCTCATTAAATGGGATTTCGGCTTTTTTGTTAAAGGGGCAAAAATCCTTCGGCATATTCGGTCGCTTCTGGCGTGAGGATACATTCATCACCCAGTCTTTCAATATTGGATTCCAACGAAGTTCGGCCATTTTAAAGTCCTCCTGGCGAAAATATATTATATTATGTAAATAATTTTATAATTAAAATTTTGTTTTGGAAATGGAGTAAATTGAAAAAAACTTGTGCTTTTCTTGCATTAGTTTTCGGCAGAGCGGGAAAAATCAGTGGGATGATTTGACGATTTGTAGTTAAAAAAACAGAAATAAAGTAAAATATTAAAATTTCTATTGAAATTGATGCGGTTTTCCATTAAAATATACACTGTTGAGTTTTTACAATAATTTACCAATACAGGTAAATGATGTATGGGAGATGGCAAGTTGTATCATATTGTATTGGTAGAACCGGAAATTCCGGCAAACACGGGAAACATTGCGCGCACATGTGCGGCGACTAAAAGCCAACTGCATCTTATAAAGCCGTTGGGGTTTTCGATAGATGATAAGCATTTAAAAAGGGCGGGTTTGGATTACTGGCCGCTTTTAAATGTAAAGGTATATGAAAATTTAGACGAGTTTTTTAATAAAAACAGCGGTCCGTTTTATTACCTGACAACCAAGGCACCTAAAAGCTATGCCCAGGTTGAATATCCGGACGGAGCATATTTTATGTTCGGTAAGGAAACCAAAGGGCTGTCTGAAGAGCTTTTATACAAGAACCCGGAAAGATGTGTGAGAATACCCATGCGCGCAGAGGCGAGGAGTCTTAATTTGTCAAACTCGGTTGCAATAGTCGTGTATGAGGCTTTACGTCAGGCTGAATTTGCTGACCTTGAAGAGTGCGGCAAAATGGCAGACAAAGCTTAAGTTTTTCGTAAGACACCCTTTAAATGTCACAATAATCGTATATTTCGGCAAAAAAAGGGGATAAATTAAATGTAATTAGGTGCAATAAACACATTGATACTTGCGCCTGTTTACTTTATAATAGTTAAGTTGAAAAAAGAATCAATCAAGAGGAGTGACTAAAATGACCTACAATAAGAAAAGTATTGAAGATGTTTCCGTATCCGGAAAGAAAGTTTTAGTTCGTTGCGACTTTAACGTTCCGCAGGATGAAAACGGCAATATCACCTCGGATAAGCGTATAGTGGCATCCCTGCCGACTATTGAGTATTTGCTCAAGCAGGGCGCTCAGGTTATACTCTGCTCTCACCTGGGCCGTCCGAAGGGCGAAGTAAACCCGAAGTATTCACTGGCTCCGGTTGCAGCTCGTTTCAGCGAGCTTCTGGGCATAGACGTTAAGATGGCAAAGGACGTTGTCGGCGAGGACGCAAAGGCTAAAGCTAAAGCTCTCAAGGACGGCGAAGCTATGCTTCTTGAAAACGTACGTTACCACAAGGAAGAGGAGAAGAATGACCCGGCATTTGCAAAGGAACTTGCTTCCATGGCTGAGATTTATGTAAATGACGCATTCGGAACCTCTCACCGTGCGCATGCATCCACTGCAGGCGTTGCAGATTATCTGCCGGCTGTTTGCGGATACCTCATCCAGAAGGAAATCAGCATCATGGGCGGAGCTCTTGAGAACCCGAAGCGTCCGTTTGTTGCTATCCTCGGCGGTGCAAAGGTTTCTGATAAAATCGGCGTTATCAACAATCTCCTTGAGAAGGTTGATACCCTTATCATCGGCGGCGGTATGGCATATACCTTTGTAAAGGCACAGGGCGGCGAAATCGGCGCATCCTTGCTCGAGGCTGATAAGATGGATTATGCAAACGAGATGCTTGCAAAGGCAAAGGATAAGGGCGTAAACTTACTCATCCCGACTGATACGGTTATTGGCGATAAGTTTGCTGCTGATGCAGAGTCCAAGGTTGTTCCGACCGGTGAAATTCCGGAAGGCTGGATGGGTCTTGACATTGGTCCGAAGACTGTTG
>JAZRUF010000126.1:0-9277 GCA_045652405.1 Eubacteriales bacterium
TATGGTAATCGTATTAAAACCTGATGTTTCCGAGCAGCAAACCGAAGCTCTCGCTCAATCCATTGAGCAAACCTACGGCGTTAAGGTAAATAAAATAATTGGCGCAGAAACATCCATCCTCGGCCTTGTCGGCGACACATCCTCGCTGGAAATCGAAGCCCTGCAAAGCAATGATTTTGTCGAGCGCGTTATGAAGGTGCAAGAACCATTTAAACTCGGAAACCGCAAATTCCATCCGGATGACACGGTAATACGCGCAGGAAACGTCGAAATAGGAGGAAATAAAATTGCAGTAATGGCAGGTCCCTGCTCAGTAGAATCCGAGGACCAAATTATAAGTGTAGCCAAAGATGTTCAAAAATACGGCGCATCAATACTGCGTGGCGGTGCGTTCAAACCCCGCACTTCTCCATATGCATTCCAGGGGCTGCGTGGCGAAGGTCTCCTTCTCCTCAAACACGCGCGTGACATTACCGGAATGCCTATAATTTCCGAAATAACCAATCCTTTCTACCTCGAAATGTTCGAAGAGTACGTAGACATACTCCAAGTTGGCGCACGCAATATGCAAAACTTCGAGCTTTTAAAAGAACTCGGTCACATCAAAAAACCAATAATGCTCAAACGCGGTTTCTCAAATACCATTGAAGAACTTCTCATGAGCGCAGAATATATTATGTCCGGTGGCAACTCACAGGTCATCTTATGTGAACGCGGCATCCGCACGTTCGAAAATTTCACGCGCAACACTCTTGACATCAGCGCTATCCCTGCGCTCAAGCGTCAAAGCCATCTTCCGGTAGTTGTTGACCCAAGCCATGCAGCAGGTATAACATGGATGATTGAACCTCTTTCAAAGGCGGCAATCGCTGCAGGTGCTGACGGTCTTATAATCGAAGTCCATCCAAGCCCCAAGCAGGCAAGCTGTGACGGCGCGCAATCATTGACTCCTCCACTCTTTGGTTCGATAATGGAATCTGTAAGAGCTGTTGCGCAAGCCGTTGGCCGTTCAATATAGTTTATTCAATTAAGAAAGGAAGTCTCCACTATGGGTGAGCTGATTTTAAATACTGCTACTGCGACAAGCCGTCTGACCATCGGCTCAGGTATCATGGATATAGTCGG
Source organism: Eubacteriales bacterium (assembly GCA_045652405.1). Classification (GTDB taxonomy): domain Bacteria; phylum Bacillota; class Clostridia; order Oscillospirales; family JAAYXM01; genus JAZRUF01. Next base: position 1,126 of record JAZRUF010000126.1, read on the forward strand.
CACGGCTTGCTTAGAGCTTTCAAACCACGCAAAAGTCGCTATAGTTACCGATTCCAACGTCGCGCCACTGTACGCATCACGCGTATATGACGCAGTAAAAGTCGCAGGTCTTAATGTATATACAATAACTCTTCCCGCAGGTGAAGAACATAAAACACTTGATACGGTTTCAGAGATATACGCTTTCCTTGCAGAAAACGGCTTTACACGCTCCGACATCCTCGTAGCACTCGGTGGTGGAGTCGTCGGCGATATATCCGGTTTTACTGCAGCAACATATCTTCGCGGAATTCGCTCAATTCAAATTCCCACTACCCTTCTCGCTCAGGTGGATTCATCCGTAGGAGGAAAATGCGGCGTTGACTTACCGCAAGGCAAAAACCTTGTAGGTTCATTCAACCAACCCAATCGAGTTCTCATTGACACGGATGTTCTGAAAACTCTTCCGCGCGATATTTTCCGCGACGGTATGGCGGAAGTTTTAAAATACGGATGCATATTTGATGAAAAACTTTTTTCGGATATACTTAAGCTTTCACCAGGTCATATATCCGACGCGATTGTAGAGCGTTGTGTCGAACTTAAGCGTGATGTAGTAGAGCGCGATGAGCATGACAAAGGTGACCGTATGCTTCTAAACTTCGGGCACACCATAGGCCATGCAATTGAAAAGCTGGGTAATTTCACACGTTTTTCCCATGGCTCGGCAGTAGCTATCGGAATGGCAGCAGCCGCAAAAATCGGCGAAGTCAGTAATTTCACCTCCCCTGGAACTTATGCGCAAATTATCTCCGCACTGTCGCACTTAGGGCTCACCGCAGAACTTCCCTACCATCCGGACGAACTTGTTTCTTCCATGGCTATGGATAAGAAAAACTTAGACGGAAACTTAAATTTCATCTTGCTTTCAAAAATCGGAAGCGGACATATTGTTCCAATGTCTTTAAACGATGCAGCATCTCTTTTCCGACGTGCATATGTCAATCAGTAATCGAAAGGAGTCTCAATATGGGTTCAACATTTGGTGAACAATTAAAAATAAGCATTTTCGGTGAGTCCCACGGCAACGGCATAGGGGTGGTTATCGACGGATTCCCTGCAGGCATCACATATGATGAAGAGTTTATATTAAAAGAAATGTCTCGTCGAAAGCCTTCGTCTGCACCGGGCAGTACCTCTCGCCGTGAAGCTGACTTACCCAAAGTTTTATCCGGTATATATCAAGAAAAAACCTCAGGTGCTCCTATCTGTGCCGTCATTGAAAACACGGATACACGCAGCGGAGATTACACTCAGTTTGCACGTACCCCGCGTCCGGGTCACGCAGATTTCACAGGCTCCATTCGATATAACGGTTTCCAGGACCCTCGCGGTGGTGGTCATTTTTCAGGCCGCCTTACTGCACCGTTGGTATTTGCAGGCACACTGGCAAAACTTGCTCTATTAAAGCATAATATAACCGTAGGCGCGCATATCCGCAGTATTGGTACAATAGCAGATATTTCTTTTAACACCCTTGATATAACTACCGAACTTTTAAACGACATCACCTCGCGTGAATATCCGGTAATAGATAAACAAGCGCTTGACTCCATGCTTTCCCTGACCGAGAACGCACGCACCAACGGCGACTCTATCGGCGGCACGGTTGAGTGCGCAGTATACGGAATGCCTGCCGGAATTGGAAATCCTATATTCGGCGCGGTCGAATCACGTCTCTCCGCCGCTCTTTTTGCAATCCCCGGTGTCCACGGTGTAGAATTCGGTTCAGGTTTTGACGGTTCTAAACTGCACGGCAGTGAAAACAACGATTCGTTTATTATAAAAAATGGCAGTGTATGTACCTCTACCAACAATCACGGCGGCATTCTCGGCGGAATAACCAGTGGTATGCCGATTATTTTCTCCTGCGCGTTTAAACCCACAGCATCCATTTTCACTGAGCAGGATACTGTTGATTTAGAAACCATGCAGCAAACAAAGCTTTCAATAAAAGGACGGCATGACCCATGCATCGTCTACCGCGCAGTCCCGGTAGTAGAAGCGGCGACCGCTATAGTTTCCCTTGATTTGTTACTGGAGGCATACGGATATGAAAACATTGGATGAACTGCGCGCAGAGATTGATGTTTTAGATACCTCACTGCGCGATATACTTCGCAAACGGCTTGATATTTCGCGTCAGGTAGCCGAATACAAAATAGGCACCGGACTTCCGGTATACAGACCTGACAGAGAAGCTGAGATACGCGAGAATTTTAAAAACAGCATCCTGGAAAAGGTTTTGCGCCCTTATGCCGACGCATCATACCGTGCAATATTACGCGCAAGCCGTGAATATCAATACTTTCATCAGATGGAAAGCGGCATCACCTGCCCGATAACTGAGCTTATAAAAAACGCACCTGCGCAACTCCCGAGCGTTAAGACTGTATGTTTCCAAGGTATTGACGGTTCTTGGTCAAGCCTTGCGGCGCGCACAATGTATCCGCATGCCTCTCGTATTCCTGTCTCATCCTTTGCTGATGTATTTACCACGATAACAGACGGCAAAGCCCAAGCCGGTATGCTTCCGCTTGACAATAGCACCGCCGGCACTGTAAACGACGTATATGATTTGCTTATAGCGCACGATTATTATATAATAAAAGCAAGCCCTATTCGCATCCATAACTGTCTGCTCGCCCTGCCGGGTGCAAACATTAATAACATCCGCACGGTTTATTCCCACCCGCAGGCGCTATCGCAGTGCGCAGGTCACATAAAGCAATTGGGCGCAATCCCGGTCCCCGAAAGCAATACTGCGGTTGCCGTAAGTGCGGTCGCCCAATCGGGAATTTTGACTGCAGCAGCCATTGGCTCTCCAGACGCTGCCGAAAAGTATGGGCTTGTTATTTTAGCTGAAGATTTTAACGATGCAGCGTGCAACCAAACACGCTTCCTATCTGTTTCACGCACGCTTTGTACACCTAAGAATGCAAATCGCTTAAGCCTTGCATTTGCCGCGCCCAACGAAAGCGGTGCGCTGGCAAACATTCTTGCAATTTTTGCCGATAACCGGCTCAATCTTACCAAGATAATGTCCCGCCCAACTCCAAACACACCCTGGGAATACATTTTTTATTTGGATTGCGAAATCGATGTTGATAATCCGGCAATTTATGCCGTATTGTACCAATTAAGTTCAGAAGTCAGATGGCTAAAGCTTTTGGGCTGTTACCATGAAGATACATTACCCGATTTGAAAGGATGAATCTCAAATGATTATTGCAATGAAACCTACCGCAACCAAGGCTCAAATAGCGCAGGTATGCAGCGTAGTTGAAAAACACGGTCTGGAATGCCACCGTTCCACCGGTTCAAATATAACAATAATCGGTGTTATCGGTGATAAGTCTGTCCTCTCCGAAGCAGGGCTTGAGTGCTTAGAAGGAGTCCGCGAGCTTATTCCGGTATCCGAGTCCTATAAATTAGCAGGTCGCAGCGGTCACCCGCAAAACACAGTCGTAGATATTTCAGGAGTTTCTGCAGGCGCAGAAGAACTTTTTATGATAGCCGGTCCGTGTGCAGTCGAAAGTTATGAGCAAATGCACAAAGCGGCAACCGAGCTTTTAAAAACCGGTATCCGCTTCTTACGCGGTGGCGCATATAAGCCCCGCACTTCGCCTTATTCCTTCCAGGGTCTTGAGGAAGAAGGTCTCAAAATACTCGCTCAGGTTGGACGTGAAACCGGTCTTAAAATAGTAACCGAAGCGATTGATGACCGCTCCACCGAACTCGTATGTAAGTATGCAGATGTGGTTCAGATAGGTTCACGAAACATGCAGAACTTCCACCTGCTGCGCGAGGTCGGAAAATGTGGAAAGCCAGTAATTTTAAAGCGCGGTCTTTCCTCAACTATTGATGAGTGGCTTAACGCTGCAGAGTATATTATGAGCTCCGGAAACGCGGATGTTATACTCTGTGAGCGCGGTATACGCACATTTGAAACCGCAACACGCAATACTCTTGATATAAGCGCAGTGCCGGTTCTCAAAGCCAAAACCCATCTCCCCATAATCGTTGACCCGAGCCACGCTTCAGGCTCATCCGCGTATATAGCTGCTCTTTCTCGCTGCGCTATCGCAGCAGGTGCTGACGGTCTTATCATAGAAGTTCACCCGGAACCCGAGAGAGCGCGCAGTGACGGTGCACAGTCATTAAATCCGGAGGAATACGCAAACCTCCACAAGGAACTCGCCGCTATAGCGCACGTAATGGGACGCGCAATGCCAGGTGAAATATAACCGATAAAAAAGGAATGTTTAATATGCCTTTTTCTCTTCCGCACGTTAAATCCATCCGCGGTAGCATAAACATACCCGGTGACAAATCAATATCCCACCGTTCAATTATGTTGGGCGCGCTATCCTGCGGCAAAACCCGAGTTTCTCACTTTTTGCCGAGCGCGGACTGTCTTTCTACAATAGACTGTTTTCGCAAAATGGGTGTCGAAATCCAAATTCATGACAATGAAAATATTACAATTGACGGAAGCGGAATCCACGGTCTAAAAGCCCCTTCCGATTTATTATATACCGGAAACTCCGGTACGACCACTCGCTTGATGGCAGGTATTTTAGCTGCCCAGAACTTCGATTCTCAAGTAAACGGCGATGCCTCAATACAGAAAAGACCTATGGAGCGAATAATAACTCCGCTTTCTATGATGGGCGCATGTATAGAAAGTTCTGACGGTGGCCGATGCCCGCTTCATATTCACGGCAGAAAACTAAAAGGGATTCGGTATGAACTCCCGGTAGCAAGTGCCCAGCTTAAAAGCGCACTTCTTTTTGCAGGTCTCTACGCAGACGGTGAAACCCAAATAATTGAATTCGCACCTTCACGCGACCACACCGAGCGTATGTTTAAAGCCTTCGGTGCTAATATTTCAAAAATCCCGGGCGGTGTTACTGTAAGAAAAACCGAAGAACTTACCGCACGTGATCTATATATACCCGGTGACATTTCTTCTGCCGCATTCTTTGCGGTTGCCGCGGCTATTCTTCCCGGCTCTGATGTCACGCTAAAAAACATTGGAGTAAATCCTACGCGCACAGGGATTATCGATATAATGCTAAAAATGGGCGCGGATATTGAGCTTTTAAATTACCGCGATGAATGGGAGCCTATAGCGGATATACGCATACGTCATTCAAAGCTCCATGGCTGTGAAATTGGTGGCAAGGATATACCGCGCCTTATAGATGAACTGCCTATCCTCGCAGTTTTAGCAGCATTTGCAGACGGTCAAACAATAATCCGCGATGCCCAAGAGCTAAAACACAAGGAATCCAACCGAATATCAGCAATGACCTCTGAGCTTTCAAAAGCCGGTGTAGATATAACAGAAACCGATGACGGTATGATTATAAACGGAAACACCCCCATACATGGTGCTGACTTTGCATCATATGGTGACCATCGCATTGCCATGGCTATGGCAATCTGCGCTTTAGCTTGTGACGGTGATTCAACAATCGACGATGTTGGGTGCGTAAAAATATCATATCCGAATTTCTTTTCAGATTTAGCTCATCTTTCAGGAGGGAGATAAAAACAATGCAGGTTTATTCATTTGAAGAATTCAAAAGCTTTACCCCGAAGCGCAAAACATTCGCCCTCTTTGGAAGTTCTGCAGCATTTTCACTCTCTCCTGCACTGCACAATGAGATATTTAAAAAATGCGGACTTGACTGCGAATATATATCTATAACCGCTTCACCAGAAGAGCTTCCCGAAGCGCTTGAGCTTGCGCGCCAAAAGCTCTCAGGCTTTAACTGTACAATCCCATATAAACAGACTGTGATTCCGTATTTAACCAAGGCTGATAAGCGTGTCTCAGCTTTAGGCGCAGCAAATACTATATTGGTAGAAAACGGAGAGTTCTACGGTTTTAATACCGACGGTCAAGGTTTTTCCCGCGCTATGGACTTAAACTCCGTATCATTGGAGAATAAAAAAATCCTGCTTCTCGGATGTGGCGGCGCAGCCCTTTCAATCGCTTTTGAATGTGCGCTCCACGGTGCAGCATCCGTAACCGTTGCCGCACGTTCAGAAGAAAAAGCCCTTGCTTTTATAGAAAAAATAAAAACCTCCACGCAATGTGACATTTTCTCCTTCAGTCCTCTTAGCACTGTATGCGGAAGCTTTGATATTCTTATAAATACAACCCCTATAGGTATGGCAGATACACAGGACATATGCCCGGTTAATTTTGATAACCTTCACGGACTTTCCTTTGTCTACGACTGCATATATCACCCGCCGATGCCAAAGCTTCTAAAAGAGGCAGAAAAGCGCGGTATTCTTTGGGACAATGGGCTTTCAATGCTTGTATTGCAAGGTGTGCAGTCTCAAATGCACTGGTTGGGAAACGATAATTATTCAGACGAGCTTATCTCACATGTGCTCAACTTTATAACAGCCAAACAAGCTATTGAGCGCTTACACACAGTTTATAAACGTTCAAATATCGCATTAACAGGGTTTATGGGTTGCGGCAAAACAACTGTAGGAAAAAAGCTGGCCAATCTATTAAATATGGACTTTGTCGATTTGGATCAAAAAATAGAAGCAGAACAAAAAATGTCCATATCAGAAATATTTGAAAAAAAGGGCGAAATGCATTTCCGCGATTTGGAAACCCGCGCATGTCACGAGCTCAATAAGCTTGAAAACACAGTAATTGCAACCGGCGGTGGCACTGTAATCCGCGACCATAACGCAGATGTGTTAAAACCCAGTTGCCTTATTATTCTCTTAAATCAAAGTCTTGAACAAATAGAAAAGAATTTAAGCGGCAGCTATGCGCGCCCACTTTTGCAAGTGCCGAATGTGTCTGAGCACATAAAATCACTGTACGATTTCCGCACCCCGCAATATCTTGCGAACTCAGATATAATTGTCAACTTCCCCACCGGAACGAGTGACAACGCGCGCCACGTACTGATGCATATTTAAGCTGGAGGAACAAACATGAAAAAAGCAGGTTCATATACACCCAAAGGTGTATGTTCAAGAAAAATCGATTATGAGATCGAGGATGGCATTGTAAAGAGCATTTCATTTACCGGTGGCTGTAATGGGAATTTATCCGGTATCAGTAAGCTTGTAGTCGGCATGCCGGTAGAAAAAGTTATTTCCCTTTTGCGCGGAACATGTTGCGGATTCAAGAGCACCTCATGCCCTGATCAGCTCGCTTGCGCACTGGAAGAAGCAATAAAATAACTTCTGCTGATATAAGTATAAAAAGCCGAACGAAATTTTCCGTTCGGCTTTTTTTATACAAAAATCCCGCCTTGTAACCAAGGCGGGATAAATTAATTCACCTTTTAAGATTAGAGCTTGCAATCGTCCAATACAACCTTGCAAGCGTCGCAAGACTTGCGGAAGAGCTCAATTTCGCTATCATACAGCTCAGGAACTATAACCTGTTTTGCGCCGGTTGCACCGATAACGGTAGGCAGTGAAACTGCTACATCGCTAACTCCCAGCTCACCGTCAAGAACCGTGCTGACAACGCGGATGGTGTTACTGTCACGCAGGAGTGAGTCAACCAGGGTGCATACGCAAACCGCAACACCGTAATAGGTAGCGCCCTTCTTGCGGATAATCTCAGCACCGTCCTTCTTTACGCGCTCAACAATGTCATACTTAATCTCATCGTTTAATCTGATATTGTTAATCTGGCAGTACTTATCAATCTGCAGACCTGCAACGTGAGTATTACTCCATGCAGCAAGCTGAGAATCGCCGTGCTCGCCTATGATATAACCGTGGATATTTGAAATATCAACCTTTGTAATCTCTGCAAGAGCTGAACGCAAACGCAGGGTATCCAAAGCAGTACCGCTACCGAGAACTCTTCCCTTGGGAAGGCCTGTCCACTTGGTAATGTTATAAGTCAAAATATCTACCGGGTTTGCAACAACGAGGATAACGCCTCCGTTGTAATACTTCATCATTTCTTCAGTGATACCCTTTGCAATCGAAGTGTTCTTCTTAGCAAGGTCAAGGCGAGTCTCTCCCGGCTTACGGTTTGCTCCCGCAGTAACAACGATAACATCACAATCCTTGACATCCTCATAAGTACCGGAATAGATGTTCATCT
>JAZRUF010000127.1:0-19017 GCA_045652405.1 Eubacteriales bacterium
CATTTACTATTTCAGGTGCCGGAACCGACGGATTCCCCAAAGAGAAATCAAAAACCTTGTCCGCGCCTATCTCCGCCTTACGGCGGTTTCCGTACTCAAAAATCTCACGTATAACCGAGCGAGTAGTTCCCAATTGATGCATTTTTGAATTGACCATTATTAAACCCTGCCTCTTTTTATTATATACACATAATTATATCACATTTACCCGATTTGTAAATATTAAGTAGCAGACAGATGCACCGCTGTTTTATTGCATACCTCGGCAGGAGAAATCCCCTGCCTTATAATGTCTAAATCATCATCGGGGGTCCAGGGGCGATTTGTAGCCCCTGTGTCGTTTCAAGGGGTCCGGGGGAAATCGAAATCCCCCGGCGCTTTTGCTTACTTTTGGCATCAAAAGTAACATCCACCGTCCCCATAAAAGAAAATGTGTTAACGCACGCAATACACTGTTTCTTTTTAAAACTCCCGGATGTTGCAACATCCGGGAGTTTTCTTATTTAATGAGTTCTTTAATTTGCTCTTTGGAACGTAGACCCACGGTTTTCTCCGCAATCTCGCCGTTTTTAAAGAGAATAAGCGTCGGAATGCTCATAATTCCGTACTTTGCCGCAAGCGCGGACTGCTCGTCCACGTTAACCTTACCGACTTTTACCTTCCCCTCATACTCATTTGCAATTTCCTCAATAATCGGAGCAAGCATCCTGCACGGACCGCACCAAGTTGCCCAGAAGTCCACCAGCACCGGAATGTCCGAATTTATAACCTCTTTTTCAAAACTTGCCTCTGTTAAAATAATCTCTGCCATTTTAAATTTTCCTTTCTTATTTTGATTTATAGTACAACATGCAGTGGCAGAAGCCCTCATAGTCCGGGTCATCTACCTGGTCCTTAAATTCCTTGCACATGCACTTGTTTTCCTCTATTCTCTCCAAACGGCATGGGCAATATCCGCCGCTTTTTCTAAGCCCCTCGCGTATCATCTCTACAATCTCTTTATCCGGATTTAATGTAATCGCCATTTCTTTTCTCTCCTGTCTCTTATTAAAATAACCCTGATGACAAATATCTCTCACCTGTGTCGGGCAAAAGTACAACTATGTTTTTACCCGCATTTTCCTCGCGCTGTGCAAGCTCTATCGCCGCGTGAAGTGCAGCACCCGACGAAATTCCGACTAAAACGCCCTCTTTTTTACCCATAATCCGTGCCGCCTCAAAAGCTGCATCATCAGTTACGCAAATTATTTCATCGTAAATTTTCGTATTGAGCACCTCAGGTACGAATCCCGCGCCGATACCCTGAATTTTATGCGCACTTGCTCTGCCACCGGAAAGTACCGACGAAGATGCCGGCTCAACCGCGCATACTTTGATTTCCGGATTTTGTGATTTTAAATATTCACCCGTTCCTGTAATCGTGCCGCCGGTACCGACTGCGGATACAAATATATCCACTTTTCCGTCCGTATCACTGTAAATTTCAGGACCTGTGGTATCAAAGTGCGCTTTCGGGTTTGACGGATTTACAAACTGCCCGGTTATAAAGCTGGCGGGAGTAGCCGCGGCAATCTCCTCAGCCTTTGCAATTGCACCTGACATACCCAGCGTACCGTCACTGAGCACAAGTTCCGCGCCATATGCCTTCATTATCTTCTGCCTCTCGACTGACATCGTATCAGGCATGACTATTATTACGCGGTATCCGCGCGCAGCAGCGACCGAGCAAAGACCAATTCCGGTATTACCGGACGTAGGTTCAATAATAACCGAGTCGGGAGTCAGTTTCCCGCAAGCTTCGGCATCGTCTATCATCTTCTTTGCAACTCTGTCCTTAACCGAGCCCGCAACGTTAAAAAACTCAAGCTTTGCAAGAATTTTTGCCTTTAAATTGTATCCATTTTCAATGTTTTTAAGCTCTAAAAGCGGGGTCCTCCCTATTAATTCGTCTGACGAAGTATATATCTTTGCCATGTTTTTCTCTCCAAAACTATTTTTTAGATGTTTGGCTCGCAATGAGTCTTATAACATTTTTAACCGTTTGCCGCAAATCATCCTTAGCGCGCAGCTTTGCCTGAGAAAACGGTATCGCCATGCGGTTTATTGTTATAACCGAAGTAAGCCCGCGCTCATACGCCGCATCAAGACCCTCATCCTGCGCATCTCCGACAATCGCGCAAACCGGAACGTTTTTCACAACCGCGCGGTCGCAAACCCCCAGAACTACTTTGCCCTTAAGGCTTTGACCGTCTATTCTTCCCTCTCCGGTAAAAACTATGTCACACCCGGTAAGGCGGCTGTCAAAACCTACAGTATCAAGAACGGTTTTTATGCCGGATGTTAGCTTCGCTCCGAGCAGCGCATACATACCCGCGCCCAAGCCGCCTGCCGCACCTGCACCCGCCATCTGCGATACACCCGCAGCATCCGGAATATTCTCCAGAAGTTTACCGTAGTGGCGCAATCCATCATCGAGCGTTTTAACCATTTCTTCATCTGCGCCCTTTTGCGGTGCGTAAATATATGCAGCTCCGTTTTCACCGTAAAGCGGATTTTCAACGTCGCACATTGCGCGCAAGCTGATGGCCTTTAGTTTTTCACGCGCGGCGGATATATCAATCTTTGCAATTTTGCAGAGCGTTGCGCCGGTCGGGATAAACTCGTTTCCCTGACCGTCAAAAAAGCGTACACCAAGCGCCGCTGCAGCACCGCAGCCACCGTCGTTAGTTGCGCTTCCGCCCATACCTAAAATTATTTCGGTTGCGCCATTTTCTATCGCATGACATATAAGCTCGCCGACACCAAAGGTGGTTGTCAGTCCCGGGTTTTTATTCCCCTCAACCATCGGAAGTCCCGCCGCTGCAGCCATTTCCACAATCGCGGTTTTTCCGCCGTTTATAACGCCGTAAAAGCTCTCAATTTCTTCAAAATACGGTCCCTTTACCCGCGCGGTGCGTTTTTCACCTTCGACCGCTCTTAAAAAACTGTCCACAGTTCCTTCGCCGCCGTCTGCCACCGGCACGGTATGTATCTCACAGTCTGGGAAAACCTTAAGGATTTCCTCACTCATTATTTCACAGATTTCCTCTGCGCTCATTGTCCCTTTAAAAGAATCCGGGGCAAGTATTACTTTTTTCATTCCTCGTATCTCCTATAAAAAATGGTATAATGTTCTTTTTTCACATTATACCATTTTAATTTCAAATATTCAATTATTAATGTCCACAGCAATGTGCGCAATCTGCATTGCAGCCTATAATGGGCTCAGGGTCAATGCCCTGCTGGCGGTAATAATCCGCAATGGCAGACTTAATTGCCTCCTCTGCAAGGACTGAGCAGTGCATTTTTGCAGGGGGCAAGCCGTCAAGTGCCTCGGCAACCGCTTTATTTGTGAGCTTAAGCGCATCCTCAATAGTCTTTCCTTTTACCATCTCAGTCGCCATGCTTGATGTTGCAACCGCTGCGCCGCAGCCGAAGGTTTTAAATGATACGTCTACTATAACATCATTTTCTATCTTCAGATATATCTTCATTATATCTCCGCACTTGGGATTTCCGACGGTTCCCACAGCGCTGGGGTTTTCCATTTCTCCCACATTGCGCGGATTTGAGAAATGGTCCATTACTTTATCACTGTACATGAAAAATCACTCCTTTATCTTAGTTATGCCATGCAGGCTTGCCGTTTTCCCAAACAGGTGACATTGCACGCAGTCTCTCGACCACTTTAGGTAAGTTTTCAATGATATGCTCTACATCTGCATTTGTGTTATCATCACCGAGTGATAGCCTGAGCGAACCGTGCGCTATATGATGCGGGAGCCCGATTGCCAACAGGACATGAGACGGGTCAAGGCTTCCTGATGAGCACGCGGAGCCTGAGCTTGCGCAGATGCCCGCGTTGAACATATTAAGGAGAAGCGCCTCACCCTCTATAGCTTCAACGCAAATGCTTACAAGCCCGGGCATACGCTTTGTCGGATGTCCGGTAACAAAAGCATACGGGATTTTCTCGACTTCTTTTATAATACGGTCACGCATAGCGGTGAGTCTTTCCATACTCTCCTGCATGGTTTCTTTTGCAATGCGTGCTGCTTCGCCGAGACCTACGATGTACGGTACATTTTCAGTACCCGCGCGTTTTCCTTTTTCATGGCCGCCGCCGTGGATTATAGAGTCAATCCTCACGCCCTTGCGCAGATACAAAACTCCTATTCCCTTAGGTGCTCCCAGCTTATGACCTGAGAGGGACAGCGCATCAATATTCATTTCATTTACGTCTATCGGGATATGCCCTGCCGCCTGAACCGCATCGGTATGGAAGAAAATTCCCTTCTCTCTTGCGATTGCGCCGATTTCAGATATCGGCTGGATAGTTCCGATTTCGTTATTTGCAAACATGACCGAGATGCATATCGTATCTTCCCTTATCGCATCACGCAAAGCCTCAGTTGATACCATGCCGTACTCGTCAACGTCCAGATATGTCACTTCAAAGCCCTGCTTTTCCAGATACTTGCACGTATTGAGGATAGCCGGATGCTCTATTTTCGTAGTTATAATATGCTTGCCTTTCTCCTTTTTAGCCATTGCTATGCCTTTGATTGCCCAGTTATCCGCCTCGGTCCCGCAGCCGGTGAAATAAATTTCATCTGCTCTTGCGCCTAAAAGGTCAGCTACCTGCTCGCGTGCGCTATCGCATGCGCGCTTTGCCGCATAGGCAAACTGGTACAGGCTTGACGGATTTCCGTACTCCTCGGTAAAATATGGGAGCATTTTCTCTAAAACCTGCGGTTTTACGCGGGTTGTAGCCGCGTTATCTGCATATACCATATATTATCTTCCAATCTCCGTACAACTAAATTAACAGGAACCGGGATTATACTGCGCTTCTGCACGGTGGGCGCAGTTACCGGATTAAAATATATATTAAAAGTGTGCTTTTTTTTCCACAACTTCTTTTTCCTTACTATAGAATACGCGTATTGCGGGAATTTAACAAGAGATTTCACAAAAATTTAAAAATATTTTTTACTCTCTGCGACGGCAAGCGCGTCACAGCGGTTATTTTTTTCATTTAAAGCGTGACCTTTTACCCAAATGAAGGTTACATTGTGAATTTTTAAAAGCTCGAGAATGCGCTCCCACAAATCCACGTTGAGTGCAGGCTCTTTTTTATTGCGCATCCAGCCGTTTTGCCTCCATTTTTCTGCCCAGCCTTTAGTTATTCCGTTTATCAGATATTGGCTGTCGCTATAAAGCTCTACGTTGCACGGCTCTTTAAGCATTTCAAGACCTTTTATCGCGGCGGTAAGCTCCATGCGGTTGTTGGTTGTATCCGCTTCTCCGCCTGATGCCTCTTTTTCATGGCCTTTATACTCTAAAATAAGACCCCAGCCCCCCGGGCCCGGATTTCCTGAGCACGCGCCGTCTGTATAGAGGGATACATTTTTGCGTTCGTCCATAATTGAAATTTCCCGGGGGATGAGAAGTCTATATTCTCACCCTCCGGGTTTATTCCTTTCGTGAGTGTCAAGGGAAATTACTCAGCGGGAGTCTCCTGCTCTACGGTTTGATCATCTTCCTCTTCCTTTTCGGTTGCGGCTATTGATATTACGTGAACATCGTCACTAAGGCGCATGAGTATTACGCCCTGCGTTACACGGCGGTATTCGCTTATGTCAGAAACCGGCATACGAATCATAGTACCGTCATCGGAAATCATCATAACATCCATAGTATCGTCTACCATCTGAATGCCGGCAATTTTTCCGGTCTTCTCCGTGATATTATAGTTCATTATACCCTTGCCGTAACGGCTCTGGAGACGGTATTCATCAATGCTGGTTCTCTTACCGAAACCGTTTTCGGTGACAGTTAGTATGGATTTTGCTTCATCCACAACCTCCGCGCCTACCAGAAAATCTCCGGCAGCCAAATCAATTCCGTTAACGCCGGCGGCCTCACGGCCGGTCGCACGAATATCAGTTTCCTTAAAGCGGATAGCCATACCGTCGCGGGTAGCGAGGACTATTTCCTTCTCACCGTCTGTAAGCATTACGGAAATAAGCTCGTCCCCTTCATTTATGGTTAATGCGCGGATACCGGTTTTACGTGCAGTGTTAAGGCGGGTAAGTGCAATTCGCTTTACTGTACCGTCCTTAGTCGCCATGACGAGGAACTTATCCTCTTCAAATTCCTTTACCGGAATCATGGCGGTTACCTTTTCTTCGCTTTCAAGCGGAAGAAGGTTTACTATATTCATACCCTTTGCAGTGCGGCTGGTTTCGGGTATCTGATAGCCCTTTACGCGATAAAGGCGGCCCTTATTGGTAAAGAACAGTATAAAATCATGCGAAGATGCAACGAAGAGAGTATCAACAAAGTCCTCTTCACGCGTGGTCATCGCGGATATTCCCTTACCGCCGCGTCGCTGTGATCGATAAGTATTTGCAGGCAGACGCTTGATATATCCATAGTGAGTAAGCGTATATGCGCACTCCTCTTCCGGGATAAGGTCCTCATCCTCAATATCCACGTCGGTTGCGGGCAGAATTTCGGTGAGTCTGTCATCGCCGTATCTGTCACGGATTTCGATAAGCTCATCTTTAATTTTTTCCATGAGTTTGCCGCGGTCTGAGAGAAGGACTCTGTAGCCTTCGCATCTTTCGAGAAGCTCCTGATACTCCTGCTCAATTTTCTCTCCGTTTAACTTCTGCAACTGACCTAAACGCATATCAAGCACGCTCTGTGCCTGGATTTCGCTCATACTAAAGCGCTCCATTAAGCGCTCTTTGGCATCGTCATAAGAATTTCTAATTATGCTGATAATCTCGTCAATATTATCAAGAGCTATACGCAAGCCCTCTAAAATATGCATTCTTGCTTCGGCTTTTTCCAGGTCAAACTTGGTTCTGCGCGTTACTATTTCTTCCTGGAACTTGATAAACTCGGCAAGGATTTCACGAAGTCCCATTGTCTGCGGCTTGCCATCCTTGATTGCGAGCATATTTATTGAGAAGCTATCCTGCAGGCGTGTATATTTAAATAGCTGGTTTAAAACTACCTGCGGGTTTGCATCGCGCTTTAAGAAAATCTCAAGGCGGATACCCACGCGGTCGGAAGAGTGGTCATCAATATCGGAAAGACCCTCTATTCTCTTCTCCTTTACCATCTCGGCAATAGACTCTACGAGCATCTTTTTATTGACCTGATACGGAAGCTCGGTAACTATGATTGAAGATGTTCCGTCCCTGCGCTCTTCAATTTCGGTCTTAGCGCGGATTATAATCTTGCCTTTGCCAGTTGCATATGCACTTCTTATACCCGATTTTCCCATAATTGCAGCTCTGGTCGGGAAGTCCGGACCCTGGATATACTCCATAAGCTCTTCAACGCTTATATCCGGATTTTCAATCTGGGCTATAACACCGTCCAAAACCTCGGTCAGGTTATGCGGCGGGATGTTGGTCGCCATACCTACTGCGATACCAGAGCTACCGTTTATGAGGAGGGTTGGGATTCTTGTAGGCAATACCTTGGGTTCGACGCGTTTTTCATCGAAGTTCGGTGCAAAGTCAACCGTGTTCTTCTCAATATTCTCCAGAAGCAGGTTTGAGAGCTTTGACATCCTTGCTTCGGTATAACGGTATGCCGCAGGTGGGTCGCCGTCAACCGAACCGAAGTTACCGTGACCGTCTATGAGCGGATACCTCATTGAGAAGTCCTGCGCAAGACGTACCATAGCGTCGTAAACAGATGCGTCGCCATGCGGGTGGTATCTGCCTATAACGTTACCGACGGTTGTTGCGGATTTGAAAAACGGTTTATCGACAGTCAGGTGCTCCTCATACATTGAGTAAAGGATACGTCTGTGAACCGGTTTTAAACCGTCACGCACATCCGGAAGCGCACGCGAGACTATAACGCTCATTGCATAGTCAATAAACGCCTCGCGCATTCTCTGCTCTATATCTATATTTACTATTTTTTGTGTATCGAAGTATTCTTCAAAATGAGAATCTTCGTATTTCTTATGCTTTGCCATATGTTAAACTGTCCTTTCAAAGATTGAAATCAAACGTCAAGGTTTGTGACATATTGAGCATTTTCCTCGATGAAAAGTCTTCTCGGTTCTACTTCATCACCCATCAGGATACTGAAAATTTGGTCAGCTTTTTCAGCGTCCTCAAGAGTTACCTTAAGCAGAACGCGGTTTTTCGGGTCCATTGTGGTTTCCCACAATTCTTCCGGGTTCATCTCACCAAGACCTTTATAGCGGCTGATATCAACCTTTGCGTTTTTATCCCCATCCTTGAGCTCTTCGCTTATGCGATCACGCTCCTCGTCACTGAAAGCGACAAAGCTTTTCTTGCCGCGGGTGAGCTTGTAAAGCGGGGGTTTTGCCAGATAAATATGCCCGGTTTCTACAAGCGGACGCATGAATCTGAAGAAGAAGGTAAGAAGCAATGTTTGAATATGCGCACCGTCAACATCAGCATCCGCCATGATTATAACTTTATCATATCTTAATTTTTCAAGATTGAATTCGCCCGCGATACCCGTGCCAAGTGCCTGGATTACCGGGGTGAGCTTATCGTTTCCGTAAACCTTATCGGCTCTTGCCTTTTCAACGTTTAGCATCTTGCCCCAAAGCGGAAGAATAGCCTGGTATTTGCTGTCGCGTCCGTTTTTAGCGGATCCGCCTGCGGAATCACCCTCGACGATGTAAATTTCCGTCTTTGACGGGTCTTTTACAATGCAGTCAGTGAGCTTTCCGGGAAGTGAGCTTGAGCCGAGCGGGGTTTTTCTCGTAGCTTCTCTTGCTTTTCTCGCGGCTATTCTTGCACGTGATGCCAAAACCGCTTTTTCAATTATCGCTTTTCCGACCTGCGGGTTTTCTTCAAGGAAGTCGGCAAGCTTTTCTTTTACTATGTTTTCAACCAAACCTCTTATTTCGGAATTGCCGAGCTTGGTTTTGGTCTGACCTTCAAACTGAGGCTCTTCGAGCTTTACGGATATAACCGCAATAAGACCTTCACGTGCATCCTCGCCGGTAAGCTCTTCATCATCCTTCATAAGCTTATATTTTCTCGCATACTCGACCAGCACTCTGGTAAGCGCGGATTTAAATCCGGTCTCATGCGTACCGCCTTCGGTGGTAGAAATATTATTTGCAAATGACTCTATAGTTTCGTCATACGAGGTTGACCACGAGAGAGCGACCTCTGCGATAGAGCCGTTTCTCTCACCGCTTACGTAAATTACGTCGCTGTGGATGGTTTCAAGGCTTTCTCTTCTGGATTTTTTCTCGTTAAACAAATATGATACGAAGTTTTTGATACCGCCGTCGTAGTGGAGAAGCTCGGAAATCTCTTCTTCACCACGCATATCAGCAAACTTTATCTTTATGCCGCCGTTTAAGAATGCCTGCTCTCTGAGTCTCTTAAGCAGGGTATCATACTCATAAACGGTTTCTTCAAATATGTCCGGGTCTGCCCAGAAGGTAATCTCGGTTCCGGTTTTATCGGTTTTTCCAATATTTTCGACCTGCCCCGCGGGAACACCGCGGTTGTAAATCTGATGCCAGATATTTTCTCCGTCATGTACGAATACTTCGAGCTTTGTTGAAAGAGCGTTTACAACCGATGCACCTACGCCGTGCAGACCGCCGGAGACCTTATATCCGCCTCCGCCGAATTTTCCGCCTGCGTGAAGAACGGTAAATACAACGTCTATCGTTGATATACCCATTTTAGGATGGATACCGTGAGGTATGCCGCGGCCGTTATCGCGTACAGTTACAGAATTGTCCTTATTAAGAACAACATCTATCTGACTGCAAAATCCCGCAAGCGCTTCGTCAATAGCGTTATCCACTATTTCATATACCAGGTGGTGAAGACCTCTTATTGAAGTCGAGCCGATATACATTCCCGGACGTTTTCTAACCGCCTCAAGTCCTTCAAGCACCTGTATTTGTGTTTCGTCATAGTTATGAGTCATATTGGTTTCCGCCATTTTTGACTAACCTCCGTATGATATCTTATTTACTGTCAATAACATTTGCAGCAACGCGTTTTTGTAAAGTGGTAGGTGACAGCTGAGAGATATAAGTTCTGGCTTTCTTCGGTTCGCTGCACACGATAAATGAACGCGGCAGCTCATCACTTACATTTACTACTCTTTTAGCTGTCTCTTCATTGGCTAAAAAATTTCGTGTTATTTTTGCCTGAGACGTTATATCCAAGTCAAAAATTCCTATTATTGAGTTGTAAGGAATTATTGTATCCTGACCTAAATGTAAATACATAATGTATTATCCTTTTTATATATTTCATTTTGTTTTTAAAATTTCACCGGATTTAACCTCAAATGTGGCTATATCGCTTGCCTTTGAAAACATATGATTGTGGCAGCTTGAGATTATAACCTGTCCATGTGAAATTTTATTTAACAGATAGCCTTGTCGGTTTTCGTCAAGCTCACTCAAAACATCGTCAAGCAAAAGAATAGGAAGCTCGCCGCCTATTTTATAAAATACGTCGCGCTCTGCCATTTTGATTGAAAGCACCGCGGTTCGTATCTGCCCTTGCGATGCAAAAAACTTTGCAGGCTTTTCATTTATAAGAATTTCCATGTCATCCTTATGCGCGCCTACAAGGCAGCTTTGTGCTTCAAGCTCAGCCGGCTTTCTGTCATTTAAATGGCGCAGGAGAGCGGCGGAAATTCTATCGGGACTTGCATTTATATCTTCTATATATCTGTCCGTAATATATCTTATAGAAAGGATTTCCCTGCCGCCAGACATTTCATTATGTATATTTTTTGCAAAATATAACAATTCGTTTATAAAATCACTGCGGTATTTAATTATAATCGCTCCGGCATGAGCCAATTTTTCATTAAACACATCGAGCAGGTCATTACGGCCTGAAAGGTTTTCGGTTTTTAAAATTTTGTTTTTATGTTCAATTATTCGGTTATATTCTGCCAAAGCTTGAATATAATTGGGTTTGAGCTGAGAAATTGCGATGTTTAAAAAACGTCTGCGGATTGCCGGACCTTCTTTTATAAGATATAAATCGTCAGGCGAAAATAAAACCGTCTGAACCGTACCCACATAATCAAGAAGTTTTTTTTGCAAAATTCCGTTTTCATATATTTTCCGTTTTGCAGTTGTACTTAAATCAATGCGGAGTGATAAGTTTCTCTCTCGTGTGGTTACATCCGCTTGAATTCGCGCCTGATTTTCCCCGAACAGAATTAGCTCACGTTCATTTTTTGCGTGGAATGATTTTACGCATGATAGAAAAAAAATTGATTCAAGAAAGTTTGTTTTCCCCTGCGCGTTTTCGCCCAGTATAAGGTTTACGCCCGGAGAAAGGTCCTGATCTGCAAATTTATAGTTCCTGAAATTTGAAAGCTTTAAATTTTTTATCTGCATATTATTCTACATCAGCTTTTAAACGAACCGGCAGAATAAGATACAGGTAAGAATCGCCTTCAAGCGGCTTTATTACCATCGGTGATAAGTGAGTGTTAAGCTCTATTCTGACATCATCGTCCGGACAAGCTTTGAGAGCATCTAAAAGATAACGGTTGTTAAATCCTATTTCAAGCTCTTCAGACGGTGAGAGCAGCAGACATTCGTCCTGGGACTTGCCTAAAGGAGTTGAGCATGTGAGCTTAACTGAATTTTCTCCGAAGATGCAGCGTACCGGATTTTTAATACGCTCGTTTATAAGAATTGATACACGCTCAAGTGATGAAATAAAGTCTCTTACATGCACGGTAGTTGAAAAAGCAAAGCTTTTCGGGATAGCATTTTTATAGTTTAAGAACTCACCTTCGAGGATTCTTGAGATGATGCGTGTGTTATTTACCTGGAAGGTAATGTGTTTTTTACCGAGCTTAATTTCAATTTCTTCGTCGGTATCATCCATTATTTTTACAAGCTCTTTTAACGTATGACCGGGTACTACGAAAGAGAACTGATTATTTAAGCTTGTGTTTTTGATTTCCTCGGTGCGGATTGCAAGGCGGAAACCGTCAACAGATACTACGTTTAGTCTGTTATCTTCAATTTCAAAGAGAGAGCCGGTATGTATCGGTTTATTGTCATTGGTGCTTATTGCGAAGATTGTCTGTGTAATCATTGATTTAAGCTGTTTTTGAGGAAGATTTAAGGAATAATCGCTCTCCACCTCGGGAAGGTTTGGGAATTCAGCCGGATCTAAGCCTATAATTTCATATCTCGCGTTGCCGCATGTTAAAAGGATTCCCATTGTTTCAGAAACTGATACTGTTACTATATCGTCCGGGAAGAGACGGATAATGTCACTTAAAATTTTAGCATTAATTACAACACTTCCGCGCTCCATTATAGTAGAGTCAATTTCGGTCTGGATTCCGGTTTCGAGGTTGTAGCCGGTTATTTTAAGACTGTTACCCGCTTGGATAAGGAGACCCTCCAAAGTAGGTATTGAGCTTTTGGATGATACAGCCCAAGAGGCTACGGAAATTGCTTCTTGAAGAAGAGCTTTTTCGCAAGTAAATTTCATGAGAAAAACATTCCTTTCTCCGGTTATATTTTTTATTCTTAATGAATATAATATATATTTTTAGTATTAGTAATAGTACTGTGGATTTTGTGGAAATCTTTTCTATGCGTTGAAAATAAAAGGATTAGGCGTTAACAGGCACTTGTTAAAAGATTTGACACTTTTCCACATATACCGCATGAATGGTTTGTATTAACAGGTTAGCTTATGTTAATTCCACAGGTTATCTGTGGAAAACTTTATTAAGAGCCTAAAATATTATTGCGTATATCTTTTATAATTTTATTGAGTGAATCCTGCTTTAGCATTTCTGCTTCCATCTTTTTGTGCGCGTGCATCGCGGTTGTATGGTCACGTCCTCCGAAGTGCTTTCCTATGTCGGGATATGACATATTTGTTATTTCACGCACTAAATAGATTGCAATTTGACGCGGGATAACTGTTTCCTTTGATCTGTTTTTCCCAACCAATGCCGAAGGCTCTACCTGATAGTACTTTGATACTTCTTTTATTATAATCTCAGGGGTTGGTATCTGATTGCGGTTTTCCATGAACATGTCTTTTATCGCACGTTCAACGGTTTCCTGAGTGATTGAGTCGGAAAGAAGATCTCGATACGCCAATATTTTTTTAACCGTGCCTTCTATCTGACGAACATTGGCGGTTACGTTATTTGCTATAATCTCTTTGTATTTCTGCTCAAGTTGCAAGCCTAATCGATTTGCCTTGAGGCTAATGATTGCCATTCGTGTTTCAAAGTTTGGCGGCTGAATATCCGCCATAAGACCCCATTCAAAGCGGGTACGCAGTCTTTCCTCAAGAGCCACCATTTCTTTTGGGAGACGGTCAGAGGTAAGGACAATCTGCTTATTTGCTTCATGCAGGGTATTAAACGTATGGAAAAATTCTTCCTGAGTGCTTATCTTTCCTGCAATAAATTGAATATCGTCAACAAGCAAAGCATCAGTTTCGCGGTATTTGTTGCGGAAGTCCTGAACCTTACCCGACTGAATTGCTTCGATGAGCTCATTTGTAAAGTCATCACCTTTTATGTACATAACCTGCGCGCCGGGGGTGTTCTTTTTTATTACATTTCCTATTGCTTTGAGAAGATGAGTTTTTCCAAGTCCTGATTCACCGTATATCAGGAGGGGATTGTATGTCTGCCCGGGTGAATTTGCAACTGCTTTTGCAGCGGCATGTGCAAACTTATTAGAATCGCCTACAACGAAGCGTTCAAATGAATATTCATCCTCGCTTGCTTCGGTTTGAGCATTTTTTATATGGTCAGTGCTTATTTCTTCCTCAGCGTAAATCTCAAAATCCATGTCCGCCGAGAAAAGGAGCCTGAGAGCTTCACGGATTTTATCCGAGTGATGCGCGAGTATCATGGTTTTTTTGATTTTTGCGGGTGTTACAAGAATGAGTTTGTCATTTGAAAGAGAGACCGCGGTTAAATCATCAAACCATGTGTCAATCGCGACTTGGCTCATACCCAGCTCATTTTTCATTATACTTATTATTTTAGCCCATACATCGGCTGCGTTATTCATTAATTATCCCCCAATTTCAGCTCATATTTTCAGCTTTAAAAACAAAAGCTGCCCGCTATAAAAGCAGCTTTTGAAAATTATTTTTCTTATAAAACTGCGATGTCACAAAAAACATAAATTGCCAAGGAAATAAAGTACAATTTCTTCCATGATTATTATATCAGAAAATTTATAATTTGGCAAATAAAAGTGACAATAAAAACCAAAAAAATATATAGAAAAATTTATAAATGCGAAAACCTTGGTTTTATAAAAAATCGCAATTTTGAAAAATTTGTCTTGACAACTGCCAAGAAAGTCTTATATAATAGACCATGTACCTGTATTTTTGAGGTACAAATAGCGTCGCGCACCCTTGAATTTGCGGATGCGGGACGGTATTTGTACCGTTATTTTGGACGTTGGAGGTGTTTTGAATGCTTCGTACATTTCAGCCGAAGAAGCGCCATCGCGCTAAAGAGCATGGTTTCCGCAAAAGAATGGCTACCCGTAACGGTAAAAAGGTTTTAGCGAGAAGACGTGCGAAAGGCAGAGCAAGACTGACTCATTAATTTGCGGCATATGCCCGGTATATGGGGAATAAGCGGTAAGTGGTAAGTGGCAAGGGGATATGGTAAAGGAAGGCTTTTCTTTTGCTTTCTGCTTTAGTCGCTTATTTGCTTGCCGTTTTGTATTTTTATGGGCTTTTAGCTGCAGGAGTTTGGTTATGCGTTATACCTGTTCTTTAAAGAATAATTTTGAATTTCGCAGATTGTATAACCGCGGTAAAAATGCGGTTAATCCCTATTTGGCTATTTATTTCCGCAAGACCGGGAATAAAGAAAATCGGCTGGGGATAACCGTAAGTACCAAGGTCGGAAAGGCGGTTACCAGAAATCTGGTGCGCCGCAGGATTAGAGAGGCATATCGCCTTCATGAGAGCGAATTTATTTCGCCTGTTGATTTGGTGATTGTTGCCCGTGTAAGATGCGCGAATTCAACGTTTCGGCAAATAGAAGATGCCCTGCTCGAGATTTCGGGCAAGCTCGGTCTTTTAAAGGGAGCCGAAGAATGAAAAAAATACTCATTTTACTCATAAAAGGATACAGAAAATTTATTTCGCCGTATAAAACGCCTTGTTGCAGATTTACGCCGACGTGCTCGCAGTATGCGATCGAGGCGCTGGAAAAATATGGTTTTTTTAAAGGCGGATGGATGGCTTTTTTGCGTCTTATGCGTTGTAATCCCTTTAGCGGACGCAGCGGCTATGATCCTGTAAAGTAGACACAAAGGGGTTTTAAACTATGATTAATTTCTTTAATACGATTATTACCAGGCCTTTTGGTTGGATTTTATATCAGCTTTGGGAGTTTATAGGCTCATACGGTATTGCGCTTATTTTATTTACTTTGCTTGCAAAGATTGTCCTGCTACCATTCCAGATGAAAAGTAAAAAAAGTATGGTGGACATGCAGCGGATCCAACCTCAGCTTAAAGAGCTTGAGAAGAAATATAAGAACAATAAAGAGCAGTATTCGCTTGCGGTTCAGAAGCTTTATAAGAAGGAAAAGGTAAGCCTGACCGGCGGTTGCCTGCCTCTTCTTCTTACAATGCCGATAATGCTCGGTCTTTATGCGGTAGTGCGTCAGCCTCTTACGTTTATGTTTGGATTTGACCAGGACCTTATCCGTCAGATAGCTGAGATAGTCGGAGTTGCTACGGATAATGTAAAAAACATGAGTTATCTGGAAATTCAAATTGCATCTAAGATGGGTGAATTTCAGACTCAGCTCAGCTCAATTATCCCCAATTTAAAGGTAATTGATTTCCATTTTCTCGGGCTTGACCTTGCTGCTATTCCGCAGCTTTCTCAAATAAGCGTTTTGTGGATAATTCCGGCTCTTTCCGGTTTAACATCTTATGCATATTCAATGCTTGTAAAGAAGTATCAGCCCGCACCTGCTGCAGACAATGATCAGGCACAGGCAATGAACGGATGCACAACATACATGATGCCGCTTATGTCGGTGTACATTGCGTTTATAGTTCCCGGCGGTCTGGGATTTTACTGGGTTGTAAATAACGTACTGATGATGGCTCAGGAGCCGTTACTTAATTGGTATTATACGAAATATAAGCCTTCAAAGGCTGCTAAATAAAAGCGGGGGTGACCTTAGAAAATGATAAAAGTGATTGAATCAACCGGAAAAACAATTGAAGAAGCAGTTTCTAACGGTTTGGAAATGCTTGGCGGGGTTGACAGAGATATGGTTTCTGTTGAGGTTCTTGAGAAACCGAAAGCCGGATTCTTGGGAATTGGTGGAACCGCAGCGCGTGTAAGTCTTAAGTATGAAGAAACGGAAACCGATAAGGTAAAGAGCTTTTTGACCGGTCTTTTTGATAAGATGCAGGTTCCGACCGAGGTTAACACGATTGTTGACGAGGAAAAGGGTGTTGTATCTGTTAATTTGTCCGGCGAAAATATGGGTATTTTAATTGGTCGTCGCGGTGAAACCTTAGATGCTATCCAGCATATAACCAATTTAGTTGCAAACCACGGCGTGGACAAGCATTTGCGCGTAATGATTGATACTGAAAATTACCGTCAGAAACGCGAAGAAGCACTGACACGTCTTGCACTCAAGGTTGCGGGTCAGGCTAAAAAGTATCGCAGGAATAAGGTTCTTGAGCCGATGAATGCGTATGAGAGACATGTTATTCATTCAGCATTACAGGAGGTTGAGGATATTTCCACTTCCTCTACCGGTGTTGAGCCTAACCGTAGAGTTGTAATAAACTATACCGGTGCTGCAGCGCCTGAAAAAGCTCCGCGTTCATCCTCAACCGCTGCACCGATTAACCGTTCTTTTTACAGAAATTATTAATTTACAAAGTATAAAAAGACACGATGCATTGCATCGGAGCTTTTTTGTGTATACTTTTCTATTTTATAACCGCTTCTATGCGAACCAATTCGCTCAAAGCATCTGCGGAGAGCGAGCCTCTTAAACCTTTTTCATCAAATTCTGCTATTAATCGCTTGCATTCTTTGGTTTTCTTCGATAAATATGCTTTTTCGATTTGCCACATATATTCGGCTGCTTTAGCTTTTTTGTCTGCACTCTGCAATTCTTCAAGCTGCTTTTTAAGCTCACTATTCTCTTTTGAAAGAGTTTCGTTGGTTTTTTCAAGCTCATCATTTCGTACTAAAACCTGCTCTAGCCGAGCCTGAACGCCGGTCGAGACTTCAGTTTTTTGCGATATTTCCTCAAGCTCTTGCTTTATTTTATCAGTATCCGCCGCAACACGCGCTTGAGAAAGATATGATAGTCCTATCAACACTCCGGCGAAAATAAATAATGCTATGCTGTAAACCACCAAAAAGTTTTTGCTTTTAGCGGGTTTACTGGGTGTATCCTGTATCTGTACTTCTGCTTCTTTTATATTTTCATTCACGATAAATAACCTCCTACTTGGAAATACGCTCTAAAAGCTCTATCAGGGCTTCTAAATCGTTGTTGTCATAGTACTCAAGTTCTACCCTGCCCTTTTTACGGCCGGCGACAAATTTTACTTTGCGACCGAGACCGGAGGAAAGGCGGCGCTCAATATCTTCCAAATAATTTACGGTTATCCCGGTTTTAATTGCTTTGGTAGTTTTTTTGGATGCCTCTAAGGTCTTTTTCACCAAAACCTCGGTTTGCCGCACGCTGTATCCGTTTTGAGAGACTGTAAGCGCTATCTTCTCTTGAATTTCAGCGTCTGTAAGAGCTAAAAGGCATTTTGCGTGACCTGCGCTGAGTATTCCGGTGGAAACCATTTCACGTACCGCCGGCATAAGCCCCAAAAGACGCAGTGAATTTGCAACCGCGGGTCTTGATTTTCCTACGCGCTCAGCGGTTTCCTCCTGCGTCAGGTTATATTCATCCATCAGCGTTTTATAACCTTCAGCTTCTTCTATCGGGTTTAAGTCCTGGCGCTGAAGGTTTTCAACCAGTGCAAGTTCCATTGCAGTGCGGTCATCCGCATCTACTATATGAACCGGAACTTCTGTTAGACCGGCTTCACGTGCTGCACGCCAGCGACGCTCACCTGCTATTATCTGATAATGCCCCTCTTTGATTTTTCTGACAGCTATCGGCTGAAGAATTCCGTGCTGGCGGATAGATTCGCTCAGCTCCTGCAGGGCTTCCGGGTCAAATTCCTTTCTGGGCTGTCCTGCGTTGGGTTCTATTTCAGAGAGCGGAAGCGTTGATGCTGCAACGTTTCCCACTTCTATCGACATATCGGAGAAAAGAGCGTCCAGCCCTTTTCCCAATCCTCGTGCTCCCATTTTTATTTTCCCTCCCAATTCTTGTTGAGTTCTATCAGTTCTTCTGCAAGAAGACCGTAGCATTCGGCTCCCTTTGAATATTTATCATATTCGCAAATCGGTTTTCCGTGGCTTGGTGCTTCTGCTAAGCGCACATTCCTGGGTATAGCGGTTTTAAACACCTGATTCGGGAAAAATCTTTTGACTTCCTGCGCTATTTGTACGGATAGATTGGTTCTTGAATCAAACATCGTAAGAAGAACGCCTTCTATCACTATATCAGGGTTCATTGCTTTTTTTATTGTTGACATTGTAGATGTAAGTGCGCTCAAACCTTCAAGCGCGTAAAAACCGCAGTCTACCGGGACTAAAACCGAATCTGCTGCGCATAGTGCGTTAATTGTCAATTGTCCCAAAGACGGCGGACAGTCGATTATTATAAAATCATAGTCACTGCGCACCTTATTCAGCGCATCGCCTAATAAACGGTGGCGGTTTTCCATGTCAAGCATCTCAACCTCGGCACCAGCTAAATTTGTGTTTGCAGCCAAAAGGTCTCCGTGCTTTGTTTTGCGGACAACTTCTTTTACAGAGGCCTTGTTTACAAGAA
>JAZRUF010000128.1:0-8232 GCA_045652405.1 Eubacteriales bacterium
AAGCTTTTTCTACAAATGGTTCAAGGGCTCATCATTTAATGAACTGTGATGAATTACACAGACCAAGAATAACCAAAAGTGAAATTAAAAACATCATTTTGGGTGGTGGACAAAACTTATTAAGTCCAGAAAGACGTTTTGATGCTATTATTTATAATTCACCTGAATTATTTGAATAAAGGAGAATGTTGTATGAAAGCGATTGATATTTTTTGCGGTTGCGGTGGCTTAAGTTATGGTTTTGTTAAAGAAGGTTTCCACCTTGTTAGAGCATTTGATAATTGGAAATCAGCCGTGGATATATACAATGATAACTTCTTGCATATGGCTGAAAAGAAAGATATCTATGATATTTCGGTGGATTATATACAAAGTTTTTCTCCAGACTTGATCATAGGCGGTCCACCTTGTCAAGATTATTCATCAGCAGGAAAAAGAGATGAAAGTATGGGAAGAGCAGATCTTACTATAAAATATGCGGAACTTGTTTGCAAAACAAAACCCAAATGGTTTGTAATGGAAAATGTTGATAGAATACTAAAAAGCAAGACATTGCCAAAAGCTATAGAAATATTTGAAAATGCTGGATATGGTCTAACAAAAATTGTATTAGATGCTTCGTTGTGCGGTGTGCCGCAAAAACGCAAAAGATTTTTTCTCATAGGAGAAATGAATGGTGTTGATAATTTTTTGTATAATGATTTAATTATTAACCAGTCTGCTGAAAACATGACAATTTACGATTATTTAGGCAATGAATTTGGAACAGAATTCTATTATAGGCATCCTCGTTCATATCAAAGGAGAGGTGTATTCAGCATTTATGAGCCGAGTCCTACTATTAGAGGTGTAAATAGACCTATTCCTCCGAATTATAAGTTTCACCATGGCGATGCTACGCAAGAAATAAGTAAGATTCGTCCGCTTACCACACTTGAAAGGGCACGAATTCAGACCTTTCCAAAAACTTTTAGATTTTCAGGAAACAAAACAGATGTTGAGCAAATCATTGGAAATGCAGTCCCAGTCGAACTTGCTAGTTATGTTGCAAAAGCTCTTAAAGAATATATAAAATCAAAAGGGAATTTTTGTGAGGTCCCATTAGAAAATCAAGTTCAATTTGAAGCAACATACAAACAACTTTGTTTACGTTTGGATTAAAAAGAAATAGTGTCAATTTAACATTTATTATCAATACTGTCGCAGACTACACACAACTCATGTGGAGTGTGTCGCGCAACTGCGTCGCGATATTCCGTCATTTTAAAACCTTTTCTCCCCTGCGTCTTGAAAAATAAATAAAAATCTGTTAAAATATATGGGATAATGTATAATTGGAGAAAAAAGCATGACTGAACGATTGCAGAAAATACTTGCCGCGCGCGGAGTTTGCTCGCGCCGTGCGGCGGAAAAGCTTATAGAGGACGGCCGCGTAACCGTAAACGGCGCTACCGCGCATTTAGGCGATAAGGCTGACGAAGCGCGTGACGAAATTGCGCTTGACGGTCGCCCAATTTCGAAAAAAAGCGAGAATGTCTATCTTATGCTGAATAAGCCGCGCGGATATATAACCACGGTAAAGGACGAAAAGGACCGCCGCACGGTTTTAGACCTTATTGATATAGATGAGCGCGTCTACCCTGTCGGTCGGCTTGACTGTAACTCGGAAGGTCTTTTAATTCTTACAAATGACGGTGAGCTTACAAACCGCCTTACGCATCCCTCCCATTCGGTGGGCAAGCAGTACATCGTAAAGGTCCGCGGTGATGTTGACTCGGCACTCACGCGCCTGAGGCTTCCGTTTGTGCTTGACGGCCGCGAAACCGCCCCCGCGCAGATAACCGTGCTGCAGGAGGACGCTTTGGGCGGGCTTTTAAGCTTTGTAATCTTTGAGGGGCGCAACCGCCAGATTCGCCGCATGTGCGAGGAGTCAGGCCTTGAGGTTCGCCGCTTAAAGCGCGTTGCCATCGGAAACCTTGAGTTGGGCAGGCTCCCCGGCGGGCGCTGGAGATACCTAACCGAAGCTGAAATAGAATACCTAAAAAATATTTAAGGGGATTTAAAGAGATGTTGGAAGAGCTGAGCATCATAGGGCAAAAGTTCCGTCTGCCCGGACGGGTGGACTCCTACGAAATCATCAACAACGGCCACATTAACTCCACCTATAAAGTAAACTACATTCTGCCCGACGGTATGCCGAAATCGTATATTTTCCAGAAGATAAACACCTACGTTTTCAAAAAACCGGTCGAGATAATGAAAAACATTGACCTTATCACATCCCACATCCGCGCAAAATGCCCGAGTCGCATATCGCTTCACTTCCACCACACGCATGACGGTGATAATTACGTCTTTAGTGAAGATAGCTTCTGGCGCGTGATGAATTACGTTGACTCGGTTACATATAATACCTATAAGGATATGGATATTATCCGCGCAGGCGGTGAGGCGTTCGGCGATTTCCAGCTCCAGCTCTCGGATTTTGACGCATCGCTCCTCTTTGAGACCATCCCCGATTTTCATGACACGAAAAAAAGGCTCGAAACGCTCTTTAAGGACGCGGATGAGGACCCGCTCGGCCGCGCAGCCAATGCGCATGAGGAGCTTGAGTATATTTCATCGGTAAAGGAATTTACATGGCAGTTAAGCGAGCGCTACAAGGCGGGCGAGTTCCCGATACGCGCAACGCATAATGATACCAAGGTAAACAACGTCCTATTCGATAAAGTGACCCACGCGCCGCTGGTGGTAATTGACCTTGACACGGTCATGCCCGGCATGGCGATGTATGACTTTGGCGACGCGGCGCGCTTTATCTGCAACACCTCGCTTGAGGATGAGCCGGACCTTTCCCGCGTGTGGTTTGACGCGAAGAAGTACGAAGCCTTCGCCGAGGGCTTTATCTCCAAGGTGCGTGACGGCTGGACGGAGGAGGAGCTTGCAAGTTGCACCCATTCCACCTTCTCTATAACCGTTGAGCTCGCCGCACGCTTTTTGGATGATTACATCACCGGCGATAAATATTTCAAAACCTCTTACGAGGGGCATAACCTGACGCGTGCACGCTGCCTTTTGCATCTGGCTAAGAGCATCAACGCACAGTATGACTCACTGTGCTCCATCGTAAACCGAGTAATTGAGGGTAAATAATTAAAATGGAAAACGAACTTCTACGACGCGCGCAGGACTTGTACCTGCGCGCTACGCGCATAAATATGCCGTGCGCAACAAGCTTTCTCTCACCCGCGGAAGCCGCGGCGGTTGAGGTGTTTTTAAAGTTAAGAAAAGGTCAGGGCTACATTGCCGCAGGCGGGTATGACGGCGCTGAACGCTGCCGCCTTATATTCCTGCCCGATTATCTGGACGCAGAATACCTTCCGCTCGATGAGTATATAACCGTACTGCGCGCGCAGTGCAGGTTTGGCACGCTCTCCCACCGCGACTGGCTCGGCTCACTCATGGGGCTCGGCATAAAGCGCGAAACGCTCGGGGATATACTGGTTTTTGAGAAGTATGCGGATATAATCTGCACGCCGCAGGTTAAACGCTTTATAGAGGATAACCTTATAAAGGTCGGCAAATCCGGCGTAAGCGTTTCGGAGATTGCGCTAAATGATATAGTCGCACCTACGCCCGAGTTTAAAAAGAAGAGCGGAACCGTCGCCTCACTTCGGGTTGACGCGGTAGCCTCCCTCGCCTTCGGTATGTCCCGCTCGGAAGCCGCGCGGCTTATCCGCGAAGGTCGGCTTTCTCTAAACCATTTAGAGGAGCTTAGTCCGTCCGCGGAAGTATCCGAGGGCGCACTGCTCTCCATGCGCGGCTTTGGCAGGGCGCGGCTTGCCTGGGTCGGCGGCACGAGCAAAAAGGACCGCATATTTATTGAAGTGCATGCATATACCGCGTAAGGGTGTCATCACCCATATTCGCAAGCAACACACAAAAAATCACCCGAGGGGAAAATCCCTCGGGTGATTTTATTACAATACATTTCCGGCGTTTTTTGCAAAATGCGGCAGGGGCGGGATAGTCCCGCCATCGCCGCTACCCATGTGCGAGCTGTTCCGCTCCTCTAAAACAAGGTATAGCTTATCTACCTTGCGTTCAAGCTCACCCACGCGGTAGGCGATAAGGCTCTGCGTTCGGGCAGATACCATCATCTGGCAGAGTATGCTCGCCGCCGCGGTAATTGCCGATGCCAAAATTACGTCCGACATATCTTTACTCCTCTAACGCCCCCGCGCGGTAGAGCATGGTTATAACCTCTTCGCGTGTGCACGCACTCTGAGGCCTTGTACCGTCGGTTACGTTCTTCTCCTGCGCAGCTTCCCACGCAGTCTTCGCCCAATCGCTTACTCCTTGCGCCGCCTTACTTTTTTCGTACTCGCGGATTATTTCGAGCACCTCTTTTTTTGTCATATCATCTTCCTCCTTTAAACACTTTTTAATAAATTCAGCCCATCCGCTAAGGCGCAGATTCGCCGGGCAGTTCTTGCCGTTCCATTTATTGTGCTGCACCACGCGCTCAATCGGGATGTTGTGAAGCTCCATAAGATAGCGGACAAGCTCTGCGGTGTTATCAAGCGCGCGGTTAAAGTTTCCGTCACCGTTTACGCAGACTTCAATGCCTATCGAGCGCGTATTTCCCGAAGTCGTCCCCGCGTGCCACGCAACCTCATTATCGGGTATATGGCGGTATACACCCTCCTCATCCACCGAGTAATGCCAGCTCACTTTTTCAGACGTGGTCTTAAGGTATGCCGCATGCGCGGCGGCATCTGCACCGTTGGCGTAATTTCCGGTCTCGTGAATGGTTATGTACTCCATAGAGTTTGCTCCGCCCGGGCGGTTTCTTCTGTCCTGTGGCAGAAGTGAGTCAATAATTTTCATGTTTCTTAAAATCATCTCCTTAAATATAAATTACAGTTTTTTTGTCTTCTCTCCCTCAGTCTCGATAATCGCCCAACTCCTGCCTCCCTCTGATGAGGGAGGTGTCTTTTTGCCATACGGTAAAAAGACGGAGGGAGAGATAATCACCCCTCTTTAGCCTGTTTTACAATGTTTCTGGCAAATACCGCCGCCATGCCGCAGAGTATTCCGCGCAGTGCGCAGTCGGCAAGCACGGATGGCGAGAGGGTAAACGCGGCAAGCACCTCAAATACTATGCCGAGTATGAGTGCGCAGAGCGGTATCATACGGTCGGGGAAAAATTTAGCACGCTTTAGCGCAAAGCATACACCGTATACCGCCGCGGAAACAAGTGCCATATCCGGACTTATCATTGACCAAAACGTCTGTGTTACGCCTGTTGCGTCCATGTGTTAACGCCTCCTTTCGCCTTAAATGCTACACCACTTAAATAGTGGCTTGCAATGGCGCGTTTTTGTAGTCAAATATATTTTTTTGTGGTATACTATATTAAATTGATTGTAATTATATGTGTATGGGCGATTTATTAATTGCCCATAAAACAAAATGAGGTATTTCTTTTATGGACGAGCTATCACGTAAGCAAATTGAATACGCGGTACTCTGCGGCTTAAACTCCCCCGCCTTCTCACCTGATGAGGCGGTTGACGATTTAAGCCTTCAGGAGCTTGAGGAGCTTTTAAAAACCGCGGGCGGTGAATGCGTCGCGCGTATGATACAAAACCGCGCGACTCCCGAGCCGAAAACACTGCTTGGCACAGGCAAAGCACTCGAGCTTAAAGAGCTCTGTGAGGAAAACCATGCCACGTTGGTGGTTTTTGACAATGAGCTCACCCCCGCGCAGACGCGCAATTTAGAGGAGATAATCGGCGTGCGCGTTATCGACCGCAGCACGCTTATACTTGATATTTTTGCCTCCCGCGCGCAGACGCGTGAGGGAAAGCTGCAGGTCGAGCTTGCGCAGTATCAGTATATCCTGCCCCGCCTTACCGGAAAGGGGCTTGAGCTCTCAAGGCTCGGCGGCGGAATCGGAACCCGCGGACCCGGCGAATCAAAGCTTGAGACTGACCGCCGCCACATACGCCGCCATATATCAAAGCTCAAGGAAGAGCTTAACGAGGTACGCCGCAACCGTGATATTCAGCGCCGCGCGCGGCAGAAGAAGGAAATACCGTCGGTCGCAATCGTCGGATATACCAACGCGGGAAAATCAACTCTTTTAAATACGCTCACCGGTGCGGGAATCCACGCGAACAACCGCCTGTTTGACACGCTCGACCCAACGGTTCGCGCATGGCGCGTGAGTGATACGCTCGAGGTAGTTTTATCTGACACGGTAGGCTTTATCAGAAAGCTTCCCCACCATCTGGTGGACGCTTTCCGCGCAACGCTTGAGGAACTTAAGTATGCAGACCTTCTCTTGCACGTTATTGACTCAAGCGACGAAAACTACCCCGCGCACGCGCGCGTAGTCGCAGAGCTTATTTCCGAGCTTGACGCGGCGGGAAAGCCGTGCATAACCGTTTTTAATAAAATTGACCTTTGCCGTGACCGCGACTGTCTCCCGCGGGATGATGAAACCGTGTGGACAAGTGCGCGCTCGGGCGACGGAATTGACGAGCTCACCCAAGCCGTTGCGCGTATACTCGACGCAGGGCGCTGCCGCCTAAAGCTTCTTATACCGTACAGCGATGCGGGAAATCTTGACATCCTCCACCGCGAAGCCAAGGTGATGAGCGAGGAATATACGCCTGACGGCATACTCATTGACGCGGTGTGTGACGCGCGCCTGGGCGGGCGGCTAAAAAAATACATCTCATCGGACAGTGAGGTTTAAAAAAATGAAGGATTATCTTACGCCCGCAGGCTTCGGGCAGGATGAATTTATCGAAAAGCGCTCGCGCTTTATCGGCTCGGTGTGGGAATGTAAGACCGAAGCCGAGGCGCTCGAGCTTATAAAAAAGACCAATGAGAAGCACCGCGAAGCCGCGCACAATGTCTATGCGTATATAATACGTGAGAACAACATCATGCGCTATTCGGATAACGGCGAACCGCAGGGCACTGCGGGTATGCCGGTGCTTGAGGTGCTGCGCCGCGAGGGGCTTACAAATGTTTTATGCATAGTAACGCGCTACTTTGGCGGTGTACTGCTCGGCGCGGGCGGGCTTACGCGCGCGTATGCCAAGGGCGCAAAAATCGGCGTGGATGCGGCAGGCATCCTACATATGCGTAAGTGGTCGGAAATGCTCATTGAAGCACCGTATAACCTACAGGAGCGCGTTAAATTAAAGGTCGAAGAACTCGGCGGCATGATACGCTCAACCGATTACGGCGCAAGCGTTTTGTTTGATACGGTAGTCCCCGCCGAGGATACTGAGAGCTTTTCGGCTGAGATTTTAGACCTGACCGCGGGTAAAGTATGCCCGACTCTCATGGGCGAAACATTTATGGGCGTTCGGATAAAATAAACGCATAATAGATTTAAGGAAGTGAATAAAAAACATGGATTTTTTTGATACCGTAAAGACCTTATGCGAAATACCCTCCGCGTCAGGCTTTGAGGATAGCGCCGCGGATACAGTAGAGTCGCTTATGAAAAATGCAGGCCTTACCGTTTGGCGCGACGTAATGGGAAACGTGTACGGTCGCCGCGCATGCGCAATAGAGGGCGCACCCACCGTAATGCTTGACGCGCATTATGACGAAATTGGCTTGATAGTTACCGACTGCAAGGACGGCTTTTTAAAGTTTGATACTTTAGGCGGCGTTGACCCTCGCGTGCTTCCCGCGCGCGAGGTTATTATACTCTCTGACCCGCAAATTTCAGGCGTAATAACCTGCCTTCCGCCGCATATACTCTCAGATTCTGAGATGGACGAGGCGTTTGCGCGCGAGAAACTATACGTGGATGCAGGCCTTTCCGAGGATGAGGCGAAGTCCCTTGTCCCCGCAGGCACGCCGATGGTCTTTAAGTCGGATATTTGCCGTTTGGAGAACGGTTTAATCTGCGGCAGGGCTATGGACGACCGCGCAGGTCTTGCGTCACTTCTCCGCGCGATGGAGCTTTTAAGGGATGATAAGCTCTGTGTTGACGTTGTATTATGCGCGAGTGTGCAGGAGGAGGTCGGCTGCCGCGGTGCGGAATGCGCGAGCTACTCCATAAACCCGAAGTACGCGCTCGCGGTGGATGTAACCCACGGCACAACGCCGGACTCGGGCAAGGCGCTGACGTTTGATTTAAAGAGCGGCACATCAATCGGCGTGGGCCCGAATTTTGACCGCCGTCTTTCAGACATGCTC
>JAZRUF010000129.1:0-10411 GCA_045652405.1 Eubacteriales bacterium
TCGAAACTTGATTGATTTTATCGACATTTCCCCTGAAGAATTTGAAAATTTATATAAACTTTGCTCGGATATAATGGAGCATCCGTCAGATTATATCGACTCTTGCCGAGGTAAAGTTTCCGCAAATCTGTTTTACGAGCCGAGCACGCGCACAAACCTTTCCTTTCAGACCGCAATGCTTCGCCTAGGCGGAAGCGTTATAGGTTTTTCCGACCCCAACGCATCTTCGGTCTCCAAGGGTGAATCTCTTAAAGATACCGTCGCAATGATGTCAAATTATGCGGACGTAATAGTAATGCGCAATCCGTGCGAAGGAGCAGCAAAAGCCGCGTCGCTCTATTCGCGTGTCCCGGTAATCAACGCCGGTGACGGCGGTCATCTTCATCCTACCCAGACCCTCGCAGACCTTACTACCATACGCAAGCATTTAGGCAGGCTTGACAATATAAATATCGGTCTGTGCGGTGACCTCAAATACGGACGTACGGTTCATTCACTGATAAAAGCGCTCTCCCGCTATCCGGGCGTTAAGTTCCACTTAATCTCCCCGCGTGAGCTTCAGATTCCCGACTACGTCCGCCGCTTTATGGACACTCACAATCAAAAGTATATTGAGATAACAAGCCTTGAAGCCACGATTGACAGTCTGGATGTATTATATATGACTCGTATCCAGAAGGAGCGCTTTGCACGTATTTCAGATTACAACAAGCACAAAAATGCGTATATCCTCACTAAATCAAAACTCAGCAGTGCACGGGACAGCCTTCTCGTGATGCATCCACTGCCGCGCGTGGATGAAATAAATGTTGATGTTGACAATGACCCGCGCGCGCTCTACTTTAAGCAGGCAGGATACGGCATGTATATGCGCATGGCGCTTCTCAAGACAATACTTGAAAATAAGCCCATGGATGCCGCACCGTGTGACATTGGAGGTTGCCGCTGTAAAAATCCTCGTTGCATAACTCAGACCGAGCTATATCTCCCCCGCCTTGAAAAGCAGGTCGGCGACTCTCTCTGCTGTGAATATTGTGACAAGGAAATTTCAATTTAACCTAAAAAGCCTTTCTGTCTATAGCGCAGAGAGGCTTTTACGATATAGACCTATTATTACCATCATACCCTAAAAAAACTATATAAGAAGGGATATTGACATGATATATTGTGTAGAAGACGACAGCAGCATCCGCGATTTAATGATTTA
Source organism: Eubacteriales bacterium (assembly GCA_045652405.1). Classification (GTDB taxonomy): domain Bacteria; phylum Bacillota; class Clostridia; order Oscillospirales; family JAAYXM01; genus JAZRUF01. Next base: position 1,208 of record JAZRUF010000129.1, read on the forward strand.
TACGCTAAATGCCTCCGGTTTTGAAGCGGCAGGCTTTTCCGATGCATCCGCACTCTTTGATGCCCTTTTAAAGAACACCCCTGAACTCATAATGCTTGACATAATGCTCCCCGGATGCGACGGCATAGAAATTTTAAAACGCCTTCGCTCGCAGAATTCGACCGCGCATATCCCGGTCATCATGGCGACCGCCAAAGGTACCGAATACGATAAAGTTATAGGCCTTGACTTAGGCGCGGACGATTACCTTGCAAAACCTTTCGGCATGATGGAAATGGTCTCCCGCATAAAAGCTGTACTGCGACGCACCGGAGCGCGTGAAAACAAAAAACTTTTGCAAATCGGAAATCTCATACTCAGTCCGAGTGAACACACGGTCACCTCTGAAAATGACCGCATACAGCTTACATTAAAGGAATTTGAGCTACTGCGTCTTTTTATGGAAAATCCCGGACGTGCATTCACCCGTGAGCAACTTCTATCAAGTATATGGGGCACGGATTTTCTCGGTGAAACGCGCACCGTCGATGTACATATAGGTACTCTGCGTACAAAACTCCGCAGTTGCGGAGAGTATATCCAAACCGTACGCGGCGTAGGCTACAGAATGGAGGCATAAACAAGTGACAAAGCGAATTTTCCGCTCAATCTCCATAGCCGCAATAGCAGTTTTTTGCACATCTCTTTTTCTGACAGTAGGCATCTTATACGATTATTTCTCAGAAACTCAGCGAAATGAGCTTAAAACTCAAACCCTTTTAGCCGCTCAAACATTTACAATCGAAGGCGAAGCATTTTTTGAAACCTCCTCCACCCACGATTTCCGCATAACACGCATAGCCGCCGACGGCGCAGTTTTATATGACAGTGCCATCGATAAAACCAAAGCAGAGAATCATTTAACCCGCAAAGAAATACAATCCGCTCTGCATTCAGGCTACGGCGAAAGCTCACGTTTTTCCTCTACCGCTAATCGCCGCTCACTTTATTCTGCCAAAAAACTACCCGATGGAACAGTTCTCCGCCTTTCAGTCCCACAAAGCTCAATTATAATTCTTCTTTTTGACACATTAAAACCAATATGCATAATTTTCTTTGCAGCTATTATATTATCAACAATTTTGGCATCGCGCCTTGCAAAAAAAATCGTTCAGCCTCTAAATAAATTAGATTTGGACAATCCTCTTTCAAACAAAGATTATTCCGAATTATCCCCTCTTTTCAGAAGGCTCGATTTGCAACAGCGTGAGCTCACCCGCCAGGAAAGCCAGCTAAAAAGGAAAGAAACCGAGTTTGATGCAGTAACTGCCAATATGAGCGAAGGCCTTATCCTATTAAACGACAACGGCATAATTCTCAGCATCAATCCCGCAGCAAAAAAAATATTAGAAGCCGACCACCGTTGCGTAGGCAAAAACATTTTAGAAATAAATTACTCTACCGAGCTGCAAAATCTACTTTCCGAAGCACTTGGCGGCTCGGATTGCCAAACACAGCTTACTCTTTCGGCAGGTAAATATCAATTTAATGCCAATCCGGTAACCTCAGAAAATCATGTATCCGGCGCAGTTATTCTTATGTTTAACGTAACCGAAAAAGAAAACGCCGAACAAATGCGCCGCGAATTTACCGCCAACGTTTCCCATGAGCTGAAAACTCCTCTGCACTCCATTTCCGGATACGCAGAGCTTATGCAAAACGGCCTGGTAAAACCGCAGGACATCAATTCTTTTTCCGAAAAAATATATTCCGAGGCTCAGCGTATGATACGGCTGGTTGACGACATTATAAAACTCTCACGTTTAGATGAAGGCGCAAACTCAGAGCAGTGTGAACCCGTAAACCTTTACACCATTTCAAAAGAGGTCCTATGTAGCCTTCAACCCGCGGCAGAGCTTGCAAATGTGTCCCTTGCAGTCACAGGTGAGGATGCAGAAATCTATGCATTTCCCCAACATATCCGCGGCATAATATTCAATCTGTGCGATAATGCGATAAAATATAACCGCCCGGGCGGCAGTGTTGAAGTTAAGATAACCTCAACCGAGAATGCAGCCTGCATTACTGTTTGTGACACCGGAATAGGAATTCCCGCGGAGCACCACAACCGCATTTTCGAGCGTTTTTACAGTGTTGACCGAAGCCATTCAAAGGAAATTGGCGGAACCGGTCTGGGACTTTCAATCGTAAAACATGCCGCAAAACTTCACAACGCAAAAATCGAGCTTTCAAGCATCGTGGATAAAGGAACTACTATCTCCGTGCATTTCCCAAAATAAAAAATTTTTATAAGCGCACTGCCATAATTTACCGGCAGTGCGCTCTCTCTATTTTACAAAGATTTTACATACACTTTAAATAACCACGTTAGATTAATCCTAAATAATGCTATATGATATATTTGACAAAATTTGAGAAAGGCAGAAAAAAAATGGATTTTTTTAATTTACTTACTCTCATAGGTGGCTTATGCCTATTCCTTTTCGGAATGAATATCATGGGGCAAGCCTTGGAGCGCCGCGCTGGAAATAAACTCCGCTCGCTCCTTAGTAAACTAACCACCAATAAACTCGCCGGTCTTTTGACCGGACTTGGCGTTACTGCTATTATACAAAGCTCATCGGCTACAACGGTTATGGTGGTAGGCTTTGTAAACTCAGGTCTAATGTCCTTAAAGCAAGCAATTAACGTAATTATGGGCGCAAATATAGGAACAACCGTCACAGCATGGATCCTAAGCCTTAGCGGTATCGCAAGTGACAGTTTTTTCATCCGCCTATTAAAGCCTACTTCATTTACACCTATTTTGGCGCTCATCGGAATAATCTTCTATATGTTCTGCAAGAGCAGCAAGAAGAAGGACACCGGCATGATTCTCTTAGGCTTTGCCACTCTCATGTTTGGCATGGACGCTATGTCCGGCGCAGTAAGTGGGCTGCAACATGTCCCGGCTTTCCAAAATATGTTTCTTCTCTTTAAAAATCCCATCCTCGGCATGCTTGCCGGCGCAATCCTCACCGCAATCATCCAGTCAAGCTCGGCATCTGTCGGCATTTTGCAGGCACTTGCCTTTACCGGTCAGGTATCATATGCAGCCGCAATCCCGATAATCATGGGTCAGAACATAGGAACTTGTATAACCGCAATTCTCTCCTCTTTTGGTGCAAATAAAAACGCAAAACGCGCAGCGCTTGTTCACTTAAGCTTCAATGTAATAGGAACCATCGTCTGGTTATCGGCTTTCTGCATATTAAGTGCAGTATTCTCCCCCGCAATTTTGGACGCACCCGCATCCGTATTCGGCATTGCAGTTTGCCACTCAATTTTTAATATCCTCTGCACAATCTTGCTTCTCCCCATGGCAGGATTTTTGGAAAGGCTCGTCAACAAGCTTGTACCGGATGCCAAAACCCCCGAGCACAATGCAGAACTTGATGAGAGACTTCTCACCACCCCGCCCATGGCACTCGAGCGTTGCCGCGCAATTGCCGCGCAAATGTCAGACGCTTCCATATCCGCACTGAAAAAATCCCTGTCATCAATGAACACCTACTCCTCTTCCCTTGCATCCGACGTGCGCGAGCTCGAGGAAAAGAGCGACCACTTTGAGGACGCACTCGGAACATACCTGGTAAAACTCAGCACAAAATCCATAAGCGAGGCGGACAGCCGCGAATCCGCAATGCTCTTAAAGGCTATAGGTGACTTTGAGCGTATATCTGACCACAGTGTTAACATTCTCGAAGCTGTCGAGGAAATGAAGGATAAGGAATTTGTATTCTCCGACTCGGCTTTGAAAGAACTCTCCGTTCTGTTTGACGCGGTAAATGAAATACTTGACTTGACATCAACCGCATTTAAACTAAATGATTTAGATGCCGCATACCGTGTCGAGCCGCTTGAACAAGTAATAGATAAAATAAAGGAAGAACTTCGCTCTCGTCATATTGACCGTCTCCAGCAAGGCACATGCAGTATAGAAGCTGGCTTTGTATGGTCCGATTTACTCACAAACTTAGAGCGTACCTCCGACCACTGCTCGAACATCGCCGGATGTGTAATTGACCTTTCTCAGCGCACAATGAATATCCATCAGTCACTCCGCGCACTAAAAAGCGACGACATAAAGTTTAAAGAGGAATATGAGAAATACTCCTCTAAATATACACTTGCCTGATATACAACAACCACCGCCGTGAAAAACTTATCACAGCGGTGGTTTTATCTACTCTGCCAAAGTTTTTTCCGGATTTTTTACAATTTGCTTGAGTATTGCAGGTACTTTGTGGTAAAATATACTGTAACATTAAAATATGTGTAGTTTTACGTAAATAATCTGCGGAGGATTTAAGACATATGGATACAAATTTCGAAAGCAAAAATTTTATACATGAGGCGATTGACGAAGATTTGTCAGCCGCAAAATGCTCCACCCCGATTCATACGCGCTTTCCGCCCGAGCCCAACGGCTATCTGCACATAGGCAGCGCAAAAGCTATATGGATAAGTGCGGGCACGGCTGAAAAGTACAACGGTGTTTTCAACCTGCGTTATGATGATACTAACCCGGTACGCGAGGATGACGAATACGTCCGCTCAATCGAGGAGGATTTACGCTGGCTGGGTGCTGAGCCGACAGGCGGCATCTTCTACGGTTCCGATTATTTTGAAAAATGCTACGAATACGCAGTAGGTCTTATCAAAAAAGGCAAGGCATATGTATGTGACCTTACCGCCGACCAAATGCGCGAGTACCGCGGAACCCTCACCGAGCCGGGCAAGAACAGTCCGTACCGTGACCGCTCAGTCGAAGAAAATTTAGACCTGTTTGAGCGCATGAAAAACGGCGAGTTTGAGGACGGTGCACGTACCCTCCGCGCAAAGATTGATATGGCATCCCCGAACATGAATATGCGTGACCCGGCAATTTACCGAATTGTTCACACCGCGCATCACCGCCAGGGCAACAAGTGGTGCATCTACCCGCTCTATGACTTTGCTCATCCTATCCAGGATGCACTTGAGGGAATAACCCATTCACTATGCTCAATTGAGTTTGAAGACCATCGCCCGCTCTACGACTGGGTTGTCCGCGAAATTGGTTTTGAAAAGCCGCCGCGCCAGATTGAATTTGCGCGCCTTAACATGACATATACCGTCATGTCTAAGCGTTATCTGCGCCAGCTCGTCGAAGAAAAGTATGTAGACGGTTGGAACGACCCGAGAATGCCTACTCTCTCCGGTCTGCGCCGCCGCGGATACACCCCCGAGGCAATCCGCAATTTCTGCGACCGTATAGGCATCGCAAAGACCTACAGCGTTGTTGACTACTCATTCCTTGAGCACTGTATCCGCGAGGACTTAAACTCCAAGGCGACACGCGCTATGGCAGTTCTTCGCCCGATAAAGCTTGTTATTGACAATTACCCTGAGGGTCAGACCGAATACTTTGAAGCGGTTAATAATCCCGAGGACCCGAGCTCCGGCACACATAAAGTCCCCTTCTCTAAGGAACTCTATATCGAAGAAGATGACTTCATGGCAGAACCGGTAAAAGGTTACTTCCGCCTGTTCCCGGGCAACGAAGTTCGCCTTAAATATGCTTACTATGTGCGTTGCACAGATTTCAAGACAGACGAAAACGGCCGTGTAATAGAAGTTCATGCGATATATGACCCCGAGTCCAAGGGCGGTTCAACGCCTGACGGCCGCAAGGTTCGCGGAACTATCCATTGGGTAAGCGCTAATGATGCAGTCGATGCCGAGGTTCGCCTTTACGACAACCTCTTTACTACTGCAAACCCGGGCGATGTTCCCGAGGGCGGAAGCTTTACAGATAATGTAAACCCCGACTCATTGCAGATTCTCTCTGGCTGTAAGTTAGAGCCGATGCTCAAGGATGTTGAGGCTCCCGCAAGCTTCCAGTTCTTACGCATGGGATACTTCTGCGTAGATGAAAAGCTTTCAAAGCCCGGCGCACTCGTCTTTAACCGCACGGTATCGTTAAAAGATTCTTGGGCAAAAAAGAAATAAAAAAGCGACGGTGAATATAAATGTTTGAAAAAATTTATGCAGAAAATGAAGCGCGCATTCCCAAGGGCAAAATTAGAACCCGCTTTGCGCCAAGCCCGACAGGTTACATGCATATCGGTAACCTGCGCACCGCGCTTTATACATATATGATAGCAAAGCACTCAGGCGGTGACTTTATCCTACGTATTGAGGACACTGACCAAGGCCGTTACGTAGAAGGCGCAACCGAGCTTATTTACCGCACGCTCAAGCAGACCGGTCTCAACTATGACGAAGGTCCCGACATCGGAGGTCCCGTCGGACCGTATATACAGAGCCAACGTCGCGGAATATATCTTGACTATGCTAAGCTCCTCATCGAAAAAGGCGCTGCATACTACTGCTTCTGCGCAAAAGACGAAAGCGACGCACCTTCGTCGGATATTCCGACCAAGTATGACGGCCGTTGCTCACGCCTTAGCGCAGATGAAATCAAAGCAAAACTTGACGCAGGCGTTCCCTACGTCATCCGCCAAAAAATGCCGTCTTCCGGTCAAACCACTTTTTCAGATGTTGTCTACGGTGAAATAACTGTTGACAACGCAGAGCTTGATGACCAGATTCTCATAAAGTCTGACGGTCTGCCCACCTACAATTTCGCAAATGTAATTGATGACCACCTGATGGGCATAACCCACGTAGTACGTGGCTCAGAGTATCTGTCCTCTGCACCTAAGTACAACTTACTTTACCAGGCTTTCGGTTGGGAAATCCCCATATATGTCCACTGCTCTCCGGTTATGCGAAATGAGCACGAGAAGCTCTCAAAGCGTAAAGGCGACCCTTCTTACGAGGATTTGCTTTCGATGGGCTATCTCAAGGATGCACTGATAAACTATGTAACTCTTCTCGGTTGGAGTCCGGGTGGCGAGCGCGAAATATACTCACTGAGTGAGCTTACGGATATTTTTGAAATCAAAGGCATTTCAAAATCCCCGGCTATATTTGACACTCAGAAGCTCAATCACATAAACGCGGAATACATCCGCGCAATGTCCGCCGAAGCTTTCCACGAGATTGCCGAGCCGTATATCCGCCAAAGCGTCAAAACCCCGGATATTGACACGCGCTTAATCGCTCCGCTTCTGCAACCGCGTTGCGAACAGCTTACCGACATTCCCGAGCAGGTGGATTTCTTCGATACCCTGCCCGAATACAGTCCTGAGCTTTATCGCCACAAAAAGATGAAGACGGACGAGGCAATTTCTTTGGATATTTTAAAGAAGCTTATTCCGGTTATTTCAAACATTTACGAGTGGACTCACGAGGCTATCCACGACGCACTCTTCGGTCTTATAGCTGAGCTTGAAGTCAAAAACGGAATTGTGCTCTGGCCTCTTCGCACTGCACTTTCTGGAAAGCCCACCACCCCGGGCGGTGGTGTTGAGCTCTGCGAAATCTTAGGAAAAGACGAAAGCTTATCTCGCATTAACGCAGGAATTTTACTTCTTGAGAAAACCCTCGCATAAATCACAAATTTTAAAAACGGTCATAAGATGAACTGAATGCTCTATATTTACGGAGGTTCATCCTATGACCGTTTTATTTATCCTGCTTTCAATAAATTTAGACTCGCTTGTAACCGGCTTTGCATACGGTGTTCGGCGCGTTAAAATCCCGCTTATCTCCGCTGCAGTAATATCCTGCTCCTCTATAGCCTACTCTGCACTTGCAATGGCTGCAGGCTCTGTAGCAAGCGCATTATTTCCGCCGCTTGTGTGCCGCTTAACCGGCGCTTTAGTGCTTATAATCATCGGTTTGATTCTAATTGCAAATGTGGCAAAAGAAAACGAGCTCCCTGCCCCCGCACCAAGCAAGGAAAAAGACACTCTTTTTAATCTGGTGATAAAATCTTTCGGAATTACAATTTCGGTTGTGCGCGACCCTACACTGTGCGATTTTGACCGCTCACAAAGGATAGATTTTAAAGAGGCGCTATACTTAAGCTTCGCGCTATCTGCCGATGCTATCGGCGTAGGCCTCGGTTGTGCAATGAGCGGAATAGTTGCATGTTACATACCGCCGCTTGTCGGCTTAAGCCAGCTTGTATTACTGTATGCAGGTCTTTACTGCGGAAAATTTTTGTCTAAATTTTTAAATGTCAGCCGCCGCATATGCAGTGTTATATCCGGTATAATTTTAATAGCACTCGCCATGTTCCGTATATTTAGCTGACTTTTAATTTACCCCGCCATAAATCCTTTGCCATACTTGCAAAACACGTCAAAATAAGATACAATATAGATAATAATTTATATGGTGGTGTGGCAAATTGAGTAAACTTAAAGTAATGACCGTATTTGGAACCCGACCTGAGGCAATAAAAATGGCGCCGCTGGTGCTTGAGCTTCAAAAGCATCCTGAAATTGAGCCGCTGTGCTGCGTAACCGCGCAACACCGTGAGATGCTGGATTCCGTATTAAATATTTTTAAAATAAAGCCGGACTATGACCTTAACATCATGGCACCGCGTCAAACACTTGCAAGCATTACCACAAAGATTCTTACCGGCTTGGATGAGGTTCTTGACCGTGCAAAGCCTGACATTGTTCTGGTGCACGGTGATACGTCTACCACTTTTGCCGGAGCACTCGCTTCTTTTTACCGCGGCATAAAGGTAGGACACGTCGAAGCGGGCTTGCGCTCTTTCGACAAGTATTCACCCTTCCCCGAGGAAGTAAACCGCAAGCTTACCGGTAATATAGCAGATTTACATTTCTGCCCGACGGTAAACAATGCCCAAAACCTCAAAAATGAAAAGATTGAGGGTGAGATTTTCATCACCGGAAACACTGTTATTGACGCACTGAAAACCACTGTACGTGATGACTATTCTTTCCACAGTGATGCGCTTAAGAACATAGATTTCGGTGCATACCGTACGGTTCTTCTCACCGCTCATCGCCGCGAGAATTACGGAGAGCCGATGGAAAACATAATGAACGCAATAAAGGAGCTTGTAGGCGAGCATCCGGATATCCAGATAATTTACCCGGTGCACCTGAGCCCGGCTGTGCGTGATACGGTTTTCCCAATACTTTCAAATGTACCGCGCGTTCATCTGATTGACCCAATAGATGTTGATGATATGCATAACCTCATGGCGCGATGCCACCTTATCCTTACCGATTC
>JAZRUF010000130.1:0-3264 GCA_045652405.1 Eubacteriales bacterium
CCGTACTTTCCGACGATGCCGAAATAGTAGCGGCGGGCTTCGCATGCCCAATCCTCATCCGCGTCGGTAGTTCCGAATTTTCCGAATGCGTCTGCTGAGAAGAGGACCTTCTCGGTTGCGTCATAGGTTACGATTACCTCGGGCCAGTGCACCATGGGCGCGGTGTAAAAGCTGAGCTTGTGGTTGCCTAAGTCCAATGAGTCACCCTCGCCGACTATAATTCTGCGCTCGGGAAAATCCGTGCCAAAGAAGTTTTTCATCATGGCAAATGCCTTTTGCGAGGAGACTATCGTGGCATCGGGGTATGCGTTTGCGAAATTTAAGATATTCGCCGAGTGGTCAGGCTCCATGTGCTGGACAATGAGATAGTCGGGGGCTCTGCCGTCGAGCGCAATCTTTATATTTGAAAGCCACTCGTCGGTAAATGAAGCGTCCACCGAGTCCATAATTGCGATTTTATCATCAACTATTGCGTAGGAATTATACGCCATGCCGTGGGGCACGTAGTACTGACCTTCAAAGAGGTCTATATCGCGGTCGTTTACGCCGATGTACTTAATGTCATTTGTTATTTTCATGTTCTGTACCTTATCCTTTTTGTTTAGTTATATTGTTATTTTAACATTAAACCGCGGATAAAACAAGGGGCGGAGCGCGGGTGGAAAAATTTTTTGAAATTTTTAAAATACGCCATTGCAAGCCACTAAAAATTATTGCTATCATGACGGCAGAAAGAAAAAAACGGAGGTGATGAAATGGCATTTACCGCACAGGACATTTACAAGAGCGCAGCAGCGCTTCTCTTTGAAGAGGCGGGCGAGGACCGTGACTTTCAGGCGCACGCACCCGAGCTTATTAATCTTATATTGGGTGAGGCGCTTGACGCGGAGAACTCACGCCGTGCGGCACGCGGAATGGAGGAGCTTTCCGAGGCGGCGAGGGTTAAAAGTCTTGCTGATGAGATACCCTACTCGGATGAGATTTGCGCGGTGGCACTGCCGCTCGGGCTTGCGTCACTCTTCTTCCAGGACGAGTGCGATGACTACAAGGCGCAGGACTTCCGCGGCAGGTTCTTGGACGCGCTCGCATGCGCATCAGACGGTTGCCCTCAGGAGATTGAGGACGTGTACGGCTACGGCGAATAAAAAAGCCTTTTAGGCGAAAGGAGGGATTGTTACATGGTAGTTCTGTTAGGCTGTATTTTATCGTTTCTCGCGGGTGCGGGATGTGTATTATACACACTTAATATTGCGCAGGGCACGCCGTCACCTGAGACATATTCAAGCGATTTAAAGAGCCAGTGGGAGGAATTTTTAAACTACAACGGCGAGGAATAGAAAGGATGATTTTAAAAGATGATACCTGAAAAAATTTGGCAGGAGTACAGCCGCGGTGTGACGTATAACACGCGCATCGGTCTGTACGACCAGGTCAAGAAAAACGAAAATTTCTATATCGGAAAGCAGTGGGAGGGGTTAAACGCGCCCGACCTTAACAAGCCGGTTATAAACGTGCTCAGGCGCGTAGTAAGCTACTTCGTTTCCATGATAGTTTCCGATGATGTGGCGGTAAGCCTTACACCGTTTCGCGCAGAGCCCGAGGCGGTGCGTGCGTCAAAAATTCTGCAAGGGCAGGTTGATGAGGTAATCGAGCTTGCCGAGGTAAAGCGAAAGTACCGCACCGTGGTGCGCAATGCGGCGGTTGACGGCGACGGATACATGCACTTCTACTTTGACCCGGATGCTGAGACAGGTCAGCCGGTCAAGGGGCGCATAATGGCGGAGGTAATTGAAAATACAAACGTCATGTTTGCAAATCCGTACTCGGACGAGCTGCAGACGCAGCCGTACATATTAATTTCAATGCGCTGCGAGCCGGACAGCGTGCGCCGTGAAGCGCAGGCATTCTCAGGCGATGCGGGTGCAATAGTGCCCGACAGTGACCCGAACAGCTACGATATTTCGGGTGCCGCGTCTGACGGACTTGTTACGGTAATTTTAAAGCTCTGGCGCGAGGACGGCAGAATTTGGGCGATGAAAACCACGAAGAACGCGGTTGTGCGCCCGGCGTGGGATACAGGCTTTACCCGCTACCCGATAGCGTGCATGCGATGGGAGAAGATAAAGAATTCATACCACGGCATGGCGGCGCTTACAGGTGCTATACCCAATCAGATAAGCATAAACCAGCTTTTTGCAATGGCAATACACTCGGTAAAATCAAACGCGTTTCCGAAAATTATATTCGACCGCACCAAGCTTAAAGGGTGGTCTAACAAGGTCGGCCAGGCGATTGGCGTTGTCGGAAATCCCAATGACGCGGTGGTTTCAGGCTTTAGGGGTGCGGATATGTCACCTCAGGTTATGGAGCTTATTGAGCGCTTGAGCCAGAAAACGCTTGAGTTTATGGGCTCGTCCGATGCGGCGCTCGGTACGGTAGTGCCGGAGAATACATCGGCTATTATCGCGACGCAGAAGGCGACGGCTATGCCGCTTGAGCTTCAGCGCATGGACTTCTATAACTTCGTTGAAGACTGCATCCGAATTATACTTGACATGATACGCGCCTGCTACGGAGTGCGCGAGGTAGCGATTGAGGAGGAAGGAAACACTGTTATCTCCGCGTTTGACCTGGGGGCAATTGAGCAAAGCGAGCTTGCACTTAAAGTAGACATCGGTGCGGCGGCATACTGGTCCGAGGTCATGCAGCTTCAGACGCTCGACAATCTGTTTGAAAAGGGAATTATCCCGGATGCAGTCAGCTATCTTGAGAGCATACCCGACAGCTACATACGCGGGAAAGGCCGCCTTATCGAAAAGATAAAGCAGAAGGGCCTCGAGGAAGGGGCGCAGATAGATGCCGCAGTTTAGGATGACTCAGGCAGCGATGCCGACGGTGTACACAAAGCGTTACAGCGCATTCCGCGGTGTGGATTTCTCAACTGACCCATCGCAGGTGGATGACAGCCGCTCACCCTGGGCGGTAAACATCATAGCTGACGCGGGCGGATGCCCACAGAAGCGCCCGGGCTGGCGTATGCTCACTCAGGTAGAAGCTCCGGTGCGCGGAATCCACCGCTTTGAGGCTACCATAAAGAGCAAAGAGGATGAGAACGGCGAAAGAAGTGAGGCGACGGTAAATGAGTTTATCGTGCATGCGGGCAGCAAGCTCTACCGCTGGCAAGGCGGCGAGGACGCACCGGTTCAGATAATGGACGGACTTTCGGGGGATGCATCCTCAGGGTTTATGTATAACGACTGCTTA
>JAZRUF010000131.1:0-8550 GCA_045652405.1 Eubacteriales bacterium
CATGGGTGTAAAGACCTCGACACAGAGCTTTGCGGTGTCAATCGCGTCAAATATAGCTTCCTTGTCCTCCTGCATGTCCTTGTTATATGCAAGCGGTAAGCCTTTCATCATTGTAAGAAGAGTGGTCAAATCGCCGTATACTCTGCCGGTTTTGCCGCGGATTAACTCGGTAATATCCGGGTTTTTCTTCTGAGGCATTATGGATGAGCCGGTCGAGTATGCATCGTCGAGCTCTATGTAGGAAAACTCCCATGAGCACCACATGATGATTTCTTCGGAAAAACGTGACAGGTGCATCATAAGCATGGAGAGTGCCGCGCAAAACTCAATGCAGTAGTCGCGGTCAGATACTCCGTCGAGCGAGTTTTGGGTGATGCCCGCAAATCCGAGGCGCTCGGCTACAAAGTCACGGTCTATCGGATATGTGGTCGCGCACAGTGCGCCGCTTCCGAGCGGGCACAAGTCCATACGCGCAAGGCAGTCCTCAAGGCGGGTAACGTCACGCTTTAGCATTTCGCCGTATGCCATGAAGTGGTGCGCGGCGGTGGACGGTTGCGCGCGCTGCAGGTGCGTATAGCCCGGGAGCACCGCGTCGAGGTTTTCCTCAGCTTTGTCAGCAAGTGCCTCCTGAAGTTCGAGCACACGCACGATAACCTCTTTAATCTGCTTTTTTATATAGAGCTTGAGGTCAAGGGCGACCTGGTCATTTCGGCTTCTGGCAGTGTGCAGGCGTTTTCCTGCATCGCCGATGCGTTCGGTCAGTATCCTTTCGATATTCATATGTATGTCCTCATTGTCCGGCGTGAACTCTATTTTGCCGTCAATGACATCCGCAAGAATCTCACCCAGCGCATCCACGATTTTTGCAGACTCCTCCATAGGTATAATACCCTGCTTGCCTAGCATCATGGCATGCGCCATGCTGCCCTCTATATCCTCGCGGTAGAGGCGGCTGTCAAAGCTTATGGATGAGTTAAAGTCGTTTACAAGTGCATCAACATCCTTTTGGAACCGTCCTGACCATAATTTCATAATTGTATCCTCCAAAGTTTGATGCAGGGCGGAGGAAAAATCTCCGCCCCGCAATATGAATTCTTTTTTATCTTACTTATTGTCCTGCAGCATTGCTTTGACCTTGAGCGGCAGACCGAACAGGTTAATAAAGCCTTCTGCATCCTTCTGGTTGTATACATCGTCCTCATCGAAGGTTGCGATGTCCTCACTGTAGAGTGAGTACGGGCTCCATACACCTGCGTTTACGATGTTGCCCTTATAGAGTTTGAGTCTTACATGACCGGTGACTTTCTTCTGAGTGCTGTCAACAAAAGCGGAGAGAGCCTCGCGCAACGGAGTGTACCACTGGCCGAAGTAAACAAGCTCTGCAAAGCGGATTGCAAGCTGCTCCTTCATGTGCTGAGTGTCACGGTCGAGGCAGAGGGTTTCAAGAACCTGATGCGCCTTGTAGAGAATGGTTCCACCCGGAGTCTCATAAACGCCGCGGCTCTTCATGCCGACCAGACGGTTTTCAACCAAGTCAGCGATACCGATGCCGTTTGCACCGCCGAGCTCGTTGAGCTTATAAATAATCTCAGTTGCGGACATCTTTACGCCGTCAAGCGCGACAGGTGCGCCCTGCTCGAATGCAATGTCGATATATGTAGCCTTGTCCGGAGCTTTTTCCGGGGTAACGCCCATTTCGAGGATTTTATCGTAATCCGGCTCGTTGCCCGGATCCTCAAGGTCGAGGCCCTCGTGGGACAGATGCCAAAGGTTTTTGTCCTTGGAATAGTTGGTTTCGCGAGTGATGTTGAGCGGAATGCCCTTTGCTTCTGCATAGTCAATCTCATCATCACGGCTTTTTAAATCCCACTCACGCCACGGAGCGAAGATTATCATGTTCGGAGCGTATGCCTTGATTGCAAGCTCAAAACGAACCTGGTCATTGCCCTTGCCGGTGCAGCCGTGGCAGATAGCGTCCGCGCCTTCTTTGAGCGCGATTTCAACAATTCTCTTTGCGATTATCGGACGTGCAAAGGAAGTACCCAGCAGATAGCATCCCTCATACACTGCGCCCGCTTTGACGGTGGGGACAATGTACTCATTTACAAACTCATCTCTCAAATCTTCGATATAGCACTTGCTTGCGCCGGTCTTGATAGCCTTGTCGATAAGTCCGTCGAGCTCTTTGCCCTGACCAACGTCAGCCGCTACCGCGATAACCTCACAACCGTAGTTTTCCTTAAGCCACGGAATGATGATTGAAGTGTCCAACCCGCCTGAGTAAGCGAGTACTGCTTTTTTTACCTTGCTCATTATGTATGCCTCCAAAAAATCTTTTTAAATAGCATACCACATTTTGAATTTTTATGCAAGCATTATTTTTACTTTATGCAATGTTTATGCAAATATTCATGTTTTTATGCAGTATACAGTATATTTATGCATAATTTTATACAATGTTTTTTTGCATATTTGGTAAAAAAGTATTTTTTTGTGTTTTTGTTGCATTGAAAACGATTATGTTATATAATGTATAATATAGTGAAAAAAAAGGTGGTGTTGGTTAAAAAATGCACGAATTTTATCAGTACAGTCCGCGCAGTAAAGTAAGCGCAGGTCTCGCAGTTTACGACTGCGGCATGGAGGAATGTCTTCCGCTTCACAGCTTCGGTCCGGCAAAGCGCAGCTACTACCTCATCCACTATATTGTAAGCGGCAAGGGTACTTACCGCGTCGGCGATAGGACATATCACTTAAAAGCGGGTGACCTTTTTTTAATCCGCCCGGGTGACGTTACCTTCTACCGCGCAGACCGCGATGAGCCGTGGAGCTACTACTGGGTGGGCTTTTTAGGCTCGGAGGCTGACGGCATGGTGGCGGGTGCAGGCTTTGACGAAGGCCCTGTGATACACTGTGAAAATGACTATTTGCTTAAAAAGTATATGTCGGACATGTGCTTTCTAACCCCCAGCGCGCGTGCACGCGACTGCGCGGTGCTCGGATATTTATACCTCATCTTCTCCTGCCTTATAGAGCAGAACTCGCCGGATGAAGAGTGGAGCCGTGCACGGCACGCGGCGGAAAACGCGGCGGCGTTTATTCACAAAAATTATGCGGAGAATATAAGCGTCGGCTCAATCGCCGAGCATTTGGGGCTGGACCGTTCGTATTTATACCGCGTGTTCAAGGCGCACATGAAAACCTCGCCGATGGAATATTTAACGCACGTGCGGCTTTTAAACGCCTGCATAGCTCTGCGCGATACAGACATGCGCATTTGCGAGGTTGCATATTCGGTCGGATTTCGTGACCTTTCGCATTTTTCAAAAATTTTCAAGAAAAAATATTTGACCTCTCCGAGCAAATACCGCGCCTGTTGTGACACGACCGCGATACTCCTTGAGGACGGCACAGAGCTTACACACGATTGATTTTTTAAAGAAAAAAGCTGTTTTGTCTTGACATGCATAGAAAATTCAGCCAAAATAATTATTATTGTTTCTTTGCACGCAAAGCGTGCTTTGGATAAAAAACATAAACCGAAAAGGAGAAATTTAAAATGAAAAAACCTATAGTAACCATGCTTTTTGACAGCGGTGACGCAATCACCTTGGAGCTTTATCCGGAGATTGCCCCCAACACGGTTAATAACTTTATATCCCTTGTAAAGAAAGGCTTTTATGACGGCCTCACCTTTCACCGCATTATCCCCGGCTTTATGATTCAGGGCGGCGACCCGCTCGGCCGCGGCACAGGTGGACCCGGCTACTCAATCCCGGGCGAGTTTTCCTCAAACGGCTTTAAGAATGACTTAAAGCACACACGCGGCGTAATCTCCATGGCACGCTCCATGCATCCGGACAGCGCAGGCAGCCAGTTCTTTATAATGGTTGCAGACGCTCCGCATTTAGACGGTCAGTACGCGGCATTCGGCAAGGTTGTCGGCGTAGACTCCGAGCTTGACCGCATTGTGAATACGGAAAGAGACTGGAACGACAAGCCTCTCACCCCGCAGGTTATTACCCGCGTAACCGTGGACACCTTCGGCGAGGATTATCCGGAGCCTGAAACACTTTAAGAAGAATGGAGAGTGCAAGCTAAAATGAAAACCGTACATGAGCTTGCTCAGGCAGCAAAAGCCGCATCCTGCGAGGTGGCACTTGCCGCTTGCGAGGAGAAAAACCGTATAATAAACGCTATCGCTGACGCTATTTTAGCGCGCTCCGACGAGCTTTTAGCTGCAAACTCTGAGGATTTAAGCCGTGCTGAGCAAAACGGTATCCGCCCTGCGATGATTGACCGTCTGCGCCTTACAAATGCGCGGATAGACGCAATGGCAGAGGGTGCGCGTCAGGTCGCAGAGCTTGATGACCCTATCGGCGAGGTTTTGGAGAAGCGGACCTTAAAAAACGGAATAGAGGTTAAAAAGGTGCGTGTACCGCTCGGCGTTATTGGAATTATATTTGAGTCGCGCCCGAATGTAACGCTCGATGCGGCGGTGCTTTGCTTAAAATCCGGCAATGCTACCGTGCTTCGCGGTGGCAAGGAGGCTATTTCCTCAAACCGCGCGATTGTGCGTGTAATGCGCGATGCGATTTCTGCCTGCGGTATGAACCCTGATGTTGTATGCCTTATTGAGGATACTGACCGCAGCTCGGCGACTGAGCTTATGAATGCCAAGGGGCTTATTGACGTTTTAATCCCGCGCGGCGGTGCAGGGCTTATCCGCTCGGTAGTTGAGAATGCGCGTGTACCGGTTATAGAGACCGGCTCAGGTAACTGCCATTTGTACATTGACTGTGATGCTGACCCTCAAATGGGCATTGAGGTTTTAGTAAATGCCAAGTGTTCGCGCCCATCTGTATGCAACGCGGTGGAAACAGTGCTCGTCCACGAAGCGGTAGCTAAAGAATTTCTTCCCGCGATGGCGAAGGCTCTTTCCGAGTACAACGTCGAGCTTCGCGCCTGCCCGAATGCACTTGAAATTCTCGGTGAGAGCGCAATTGCGGCAGATGACGAGGACTGGATGCGCGAGTATAACGACTATATCTTAGCCGTGCGCATAGTTAGCGGACTCTCAGACGCATGCGCGCATATCGCAAGGTACGGCACGATGCACAGCGAATGCATTATAACCGAAAACACAAACACGGCTGAGGAGTTTTTAAATCGCGTGGATGCGGCGGCGGTTTACCATAATGCGTCCACCCGCTTTACCGACGGATTTGAGTTTGGTTTGGGCGCGGAAATCGGAATATCCACGCAGAAAATGCACGCGCGCGGCCCGATGGGATTAAAAGAGCTTACCTCATATAAATATCGCATAACCGGAAACGGTCAGGTACGCAAATGATAACTTTTCCGGAAATAAAATCCCCATTGTATTTTAAAAAACAGTATGTTATACTAAGTTTATAAAAATAATAAGGAGAGATAAAAGTAATGAAAAAGCGTATTTTCAGCGGTATTCTCGCAGTCTGCATTTTGTCCGGCTCACTTTTTGCAGCAGCTGCAAACTTCTCAGACGTAAAGACCTCAGATTGGTTTAGTGGCGCTGTGGAGTATGTTTCATCAAATAACCTGATGGGCGGTACATCCGCTACCACCTTTAGCCCGTCTACCAACACCTCACGCGGTATGATAGTTACCATTCTCCACCGTATGGCAAACAAGCCGAGCGGTCAGGGTGCAAGCTTTACCGACGTTGCGGCAGATGCTTATTATGCAGCTCCGATTGCGTGGGCGACCGGCTCAAGCGGCATTGCAAACGGCTACGGAAACAACCGTTTTGGACCTAATGACTCCATCACCCGCGAGCAGATGGCGGTTTTCCTCTACAACTATGCCAAGTACTGCGGCAAGGCCTTGGCAACCAAGCCTGAGGAAATTTCTTCCTTTGACGATGCAAGCGCAGTAAGCAGCTGGGCGGTTGACGCTATGAAGTGGGCATACGGTGCAAAGCTCATCGGCGGCAGCAATAACCGCTTAGACCCCAAGGGCTCTACCACGCGCGCTCAGGCGGCTACGATGATTATGCGTTATATTGAAGCTTTCGGCAAGGCTCCGAGCTCCAGCATTACGTCTGACTCCTTCAGCGTAGGCTTTAATAAGAATGACGGCAAGGTTTCCCTTACTCCGTCTGTTCAGGTTTTTGAGGGCCAGACCGTAACCGCACCGGCAGACCCGACTCGCGAGGGATACACCTTTGACGGTTGGTACACCGCACCTGAGGGTGGCGAGAAGTTTGACTTTTCTACCATCATCACCGAGAGCATGACTCTCTACGCACACTGGGTCAAAGCATAAACTTAAATACAGAAGGCATCATCTTCGGATGATGCCTTTTTTATTTTTTAAAGAATAATTTAATTTTACCGATGCACAATAATTACAGAAAAAAGGAGTGGTTTATCTTGCAAATGCAAAAGAAGGAATATATGAAATATGCTGGTAAGGCACAGCCGAAGTCCCACATATGGATAAACACAATAAAGGCGTTTATCGTAGGCGGAACAATATGCACGATAGGTCAAGGGCTTTTAAGCTTCTATAAAAGCACGGCACTGACTGTGGATGCGGCGGCTGCGGCGACATCTGTTACGCTTATCGCGCTTTCCGCATTGCTGACAGGCCTCGGGCTATATGACCGCATCGCGCGCCACGCGGGCGCGGGTACACTTGTACCGATAACCGGTTTTGCAAATTCCGTAGTCTCCGCCGCACTGGAGTTTAAGAGCGAAGGCTTCGTGACCGGTATGTGCGCAAAAATGTTTTCTTTGGCGGGGCCGGTGCTTGTATTCGGCATAAGCGCAAGCGTAATTTATGGCTTGTTTCATTGGATATTCGGATAAGTCGGAGGTAGCTTAGATGAGCATAAAACTCGAAAACGGAACCGTTCTTTTAAATAACCCGCCGTCAATCATATCCTCTGCCGCGGTTGGCGGTAAAAAAGAGGCGCAAGGACCGCTTGTGGAGTATTTTAGCTACATTGCAAAAGAAGGGCATTTCGGCCAGGCGACGTGGGAAAAAGCCGAAATGGAGCTTCAGAAGGAGGCACTGCAATTCGCGATTGACTCAAGTGGCATCGCAATTTCCGACATAGATTATATTTTCTCCGGCGATTTGTTAAACCAGTGCATCGCCTCAAGCTTTGCCCACCGCGACAGCGGCGCTGCGTTTATAGGAATGTACGGCGCGTGCTCGACCTTTGTTGAAGGGCTTGCGCTCTCGGCAATGTTTGTAAACTCAGGCTATGCAAAAAACGCGGCGACTTGCGTATCCTCGCACTTCTGCTCAGCAGAGCGGCAGTATCGCTTCCCTATGGAATACGGCGGTCAACGCCCGCCCACCGCGCAGTGGACGGTAACCGGCGCGGGGTGCACAATCGTAGGAAACAGCTCAGAAGAGCTTCCTAAAATTACATCCGTCCTTTTCGGCTCGATAGTCGATGCGGGAATAACTGACGCAAACAACATGGGCGCGGCAATGGCACCCGCGGCGTATGACTCATTTCACAAGTTTTTTGCCGATACCGCCACTTCCCCATCCGACTATGACCTGATAGTTACCGGTGACTTGGGCGAAATCGGCATGAATTTACTCATAGATTTATTTAAAATTGAGGACGGCATTGATATTTCCGCAAATTACATGGACTGTGGCGTGGAAATTTACAACCGCAAGGCGCAGGACGTAAATTCCGGCGGCTCAGGCGCGGGCTGCAGTGCATCGGTATTCAGCGGTTACCTTGCGCCTGAAATTAAAAACGGACGTTGGAATAAGGTACTCTTCGGCGGCACGGGTGCTCTACTCTCACCGCTCAGCAGTCAGCAAGGCGAGAGCATACCGGGCATTTGCCACGTCGTATGCATTAATTAGAGGAGGTCGGAATAGACTATGGAATATCTGAAAGCATTTTTGCTCGGCGGCATTTTCTGCGCAATAGGTCAGATTTTTATCGACAGAACCAAGCTGACTCCCGCGCGGATTCTGACCGGCTACGTTGTCTGCGGTGTTATACTCTCCGCATTCGGAATATACGGTAAACTGATAGCTTGGGGTGGCGCGGGCGCAACGGTTCCCTTGACCGGCTTCGGGCATCTTCTTGCAGAGGGCGTACGCAGTGCTGTAGGCGACAAAGGCTTCCTCGGCGCATTCTCCGGAGGGTTTACCGCGGCAGCCGCAGGTATCACCGCATCTATAGTTTTCAGCTTCACCGCAGCGCTTATTTTTCGCCCGCGTGAAAAATAAAGAAAAAAATCGAAAGTTTTTTCTTGACACATCTTGCATCTTATGGTATTCTATTTAAGTACCATGTTGGTGCATATGTGTTTGTTTGCCGCTGTGGTGGAATCGGCAGACACAAGGGACTTAAAATCCCTCGGTAGCAATACCGTACCGGTTCAAGTCCGGTCAGCGGCACCAATTAAATCTATATCGCGGAGTGGAGCAGTCCGGTAGCTCGTCGGGCTCATAACCCGAAGGTCGTAGGTTCAAATCCTGCCTCCGCAACCATAGAATAAACCAGTACGTAAGTGCTGGTTTTCTTTT
>JAZRUF010000132.1:0-28315 GCA_045652405.1 Eubacteriales bacterium
TGTTGTTCCGACCGGTGAAATTCCGGAAGGCTGGATGGGTCTTGACATTGGTCCGAAGACTGTTGCAGCTTTCTCCGATGCGGTTAAGAACGCAGGAACCGTTATCTGGAACGGTCCGATGGCCGTATTTGAGTTTGAAAAGTTTGCAGAGGGAACCAAGGCGGTTGCTGCAGCTATCGCTGAGAGCGGCGCTATCAGCATCATCGGTGGCGGTGACAGTGCATCTGCTGTAAAAAAACTCGGCTTTGAAAAGAAGATGACACATATCTCCACAGGCGGCGGCGCATCTCTTGAGCTTCTCGAGGGTCTGGCTCTGCCGGGAATTGCTTGCCTGCAGGATAAATAAGGTTATTTAAGTTTAGTATATTTTTTTAACATAGATAAGGAGTCTAAGCATGAACAGAAAATACCGTAAGACAATAATCGCCGGAAACTGGAAGATGAACAAAACTCCGGCAGAGGGAAAGGCACTGATTGAAGAGGTTAAGGGCATTGTCGGAAAGCAGAAATGGTGTGACGTTGTAGTTTGCGTTCCGTTTGTAGACATCCCTGCTGCTATTCGAGCAACCCGTGATGCAAAAATCGCGGTTGCAGCTCAGAACATGCACTACGAGAAGTCCGGCGCATTCACCGGTGAAATATCCGCTGATATGCTCAAGGAGCTTGGTGTAAAGTATGTAATTATCGGCCACAGCGAGCGTCGCCAGTACTTCAATGAGACCGATAACACTGTAAACTTAAAGATTAAGGCGGCTCTTGAAGCAGGTCTTCGCCCGATTGTATGCGTTGGTGAGACTCTTGAGCAGCGCGAAGCAGGCATCACCGAGGAGCACATCACCATGCAGGTTAAGATTGCTCTTCGCGATATTGCACCTGAGCAGATGAGAAAGATTGTTTTTGCTTATGAGCCGGTTTGGGCTATCGGCACTGGAAAGACTGCTACATCCGAGCAGGCTGCAGAGGTTTGCGGTCTTATCCGTGCAGTAATCCGCGCAAAATACGGCGCACGCTGCGCACGTTCAATCACTATCCAGTACGGCGGCTCTATGAATGCAAAGAATGCAGCAGAGCTCCTCAGCCAGTTGGATGTTGACGGTGGCTTAATCGGCGGCGCATCTCTCAAAGCTGAAGATTTTGCAGCAATAATCGACGCTGCAAATCAGTAATTATAAATCAATAAGGACTTGATTTAAATGGATATGAAAACACCGATTACCCTTATTATAATGGACGGCTTCGGAATTGCACCTACATGCACGGGAAATGCAATCCGCGGTGCCAAAACACCGAATATCGATAAGATTTTGGAGACAAACTCCAACTGCCGCCTGAACGCTTCGGGACTGGATGTAGGCTTGCCCGAGGGTCAGATGGGAAACAGTGAGGTTGGTCATACGAACATCGGCGCAGGACGCGTGGTTTTCCAGGAGCTTCCGCGCATTACAAAGTCGATTGCAGACGGTGATTTCTTTAGAAATGAAGCACTTCTCGGCGCGATTGAAAACTGCAAGAAAAACGGCAGCGCACTGCATCTTATGGGACTTATGTCCGACGGCGGTGTGCATAGCCATAACACCCATCTTTGGGCATTGCTCGAGCTTGCAAAGCGCGCGGGGCTTACGAAGGTATACATCCACTGCTTTATGGACGGACGCGATGTTTCTCCGACCTCGGGATATGACTTTGTCAAGGAATGTGCCGAAAAGTGCAAGGAAATCGGCACGGGCGAGATTGCAACCGTTATGGGACGTTACTATGCGATGGATCGTGACAACCGTTGGGACCGCGTCGAAAAGGCATACCGTGCAATGGTTATGGGTGAGGGCAATCAGGAGAGCGACCCGCTCAAGGCAATAAAGGACTCTTATGACAACGGCAAGACCGATGAGTTTATTGAGCCGACTGTATGTGCTAAGGATGCAGGAATAAAAGAGAATGACTCGGTAATATTCTTTAACTTCCGCCCCGACCGTGCACGTGAGATTACGCGCACATATGTCGACCCTGACTTTGACGGATTTGCAAGACCAAACGGCTACTTCCCGCTCTACTACGTCTGCATGACGCAGTATGACGCGCAGATGCCGAATGTCAATGTAGCATTCCGCCCGCAGTCACTTACAAATACTTTCGGTGAATATATCAGCAAGCTCGGCTTCAAGCAGCTTCGCATTGCGGAGACTGAGAAGTATGCGCATGTAACCTTCTTCTTCAACGGCGGCGTAGAAACCATGTACGAGGGTGAGGACCGTGTTCTCATAAACTCTCCGAAGGTTGCCACCTACGACATGAAGCCGGAAATGAGCGCGGTTGAGGTTGCGGATAAAGCGGTTGAGCTCATTGCAGCGCAGAAGTATGACGTTGTTATATTAAACTTTGCAAACTGCGATATGGTTGGCCATACCGGTGTATATGACGCGGCAGTAAAAGCGGTTGAAACTGTTGACGAGTGCGTTGGTCGCGTAGTTGAAGCTACCCGCGAGGTGGGCGGTATCTCCGTAATCACTGCAGACCACGGCAATGCCGACTGCATGGAAGACGATGAGTGTTGCGTATTTACCGCGCACACAACCAATCCGGTTCCGTTTGTAATCGTCGGCGCGAATGTCTGCTTAAAGGACGGACGTTTGGCTGATATAGCACCCACTATGTTGGATTTGATGGGTATCAATCCGCCGCCTGAAATGGATGGCGAGACGCTTATCATTCACTAATACAAAAAATAAAAGAAAAGGAGATATACACATGAAAAAGTTCGCAGAAATTGTTGACGTAGTAGGACGTCAGGTTATCGACTCCCGCGGAAATCCTACTGTTGAAGTTGAGGTATATGTAGACGACGGCATCAATACTTACATGGGCCGTGCTGCTGTTCCGTCAGGTGCATCCACAGGTGCATTCGAGGCTGTTGAGCTTCGCGACGGCGATAAGAGCCAGTACCTCGGCAAGAGCGTAGAGAAGGCTGTTGAGAACGTAAACGGCGAAATCGCTGATTGCGTTATCGGCCTGAATGCTCTCGACCAGATTGAAATCGACCGCGCAATGATTGAGCTTGACGGAACCCCGAACAAGGGCCGTCTCGGCGCAAACGCAATCCTGGGTGTATCCTTGGCTTGCGCAAAGGCAGCAGCAGAGGCTCTTAACATGTCTCTCTACAACTACATTGGCGGCTGCAACGCAAACACTCTGCCGGTTCCGATGATGAACATCTTAAACGGCGGTAAGCATGCTGACAACAGCGTTAACATTCAGGAGTTCATGATCATGCCTGTTGGCGCTAAGACCTTCAAGGAAGCTCTCAAGAACTGTGCTGAAGTTTTCCATAACTTAAAGAGCGTTCTTAAGTCAAAGGGCTACAGCACCGCTGTAGGCGATGAGGGCGGCTTTGCTCCGGACCTCAAGAGCGACGAGGAAGCTATCCAGGTTATCATGGAAGCTATTGAAAAAGCAGGCTACAAGCCGGGCGATGATTTCCGCATCGCTATCGACGCTGCTTCTACCGAGATGTTCGAAGAAGCTAAGAAGATCGGCAAAGACGGCTACTACTTCTGGAAGTCCGACCTGTTCTACACCCGCGAAGAGATGGTTGCATACTGGGAAGACCTTGCTAACAAGTACCCGATTATCTCCCTCGAGGACGGCGTAGCTGAGGAAGACTGGGAAGGCTGGAAGATCCTGACCGAGAAGCTCGGCGGCAAGATTCAGCTTGTTGGCGACGACCTGTTTGTTACCAACGTTGAGCGCCTTGAGAAGGGCATCGAGCTCGGCGTTGCAAACTCCATCCTCATCAAGGTAAACCAGATCGGTACTCTGACCGAAACTCTTGAGGCTATTCAGATGGCAAACCGCGCAGGTTATACCGCTGTTACCTCTCACAGAAGCGGTGAGACCGAGGATACCACCATCGCTGACATCGCAGTTGCTACCAACTCCGGCCAGATTAAGACCGGTGCACCGAGCAGAACCGACCGTGTTGCTAAGTACAATCAGCTTCTCCGCATCGAGGAAGAGCTCGACACTGCAGCAAAATACCCGGGACTCAAGGCTTGGTTCAACCTTAAGTAAGTCAAAACATAAAACTAAAAGGCGAGCAGTTTAAAACTGCTCGCCTTTTTTGCGTGTTGGGAGAGATATGAAAAATAAGAGGCCTCTCCTCAAGGAGAAGCCTCTAAAATATTTTATTCCTCAGCGGTTAAGATGAAGTTTACGGTTTCTGCGTCAGCGTCTGCGGAGGCTACTGCGCTGATAGCGATTACCGGAAAGTCCTCGGTAAAACCGGGGGATTTAAGATCTAAATCTTTGAGAACCGCTTTAGCCTGTACGCGAAGTCTTCTCTCATCTGAGAGCTCTACGGGGGACTCCATTACGATGAGCGGGATTATGCCTTGCTCCTCGTTTGCAAGAGCGATTGCGTGGAGCTTTGTGCCAGGCAGACTCTCAGGAACGTAGGGGAGCGGATACTGCTTCTGGAACTCGGTCGCGGTTTTATAGTAGAAGTCCTCCATATCCAAATAATTGTCATAGACCAAGGCATTGCCCGGACGCATGGTCAGATTGAGCATAAGAGAATAGATATATGAGGAAAGGAACTTACCATCCTCGCTTGCCTTGACAGCTTTTTCGAGTATCGCACGTGCGTCCTCGCCGTTATACTTAACGTCTGATGCGTCAACCCATACGATTTCCCACTTTCCGCCGTCCTTCGCGCAGAGCAGGGAGACCATGTGCGTAACTTTTTCTACATAAGAAGTCTTACCGTCTTCGGTGGTATACAGAGCCAGATACATTTCATCGCTTGCGGGGGTAAGCTCAACGCCTTCCTCTGCAGTTTCGGATTTTTTGAACATCTTGGTTACAGTGTCCGGCTTTACGTCTTTAATATAGTAACTGTCATAGAGCGTAAAGGTTGCATTTTTGGAAACGAAGGAGTTTGCAAACTGCTTAAGCTGCTCGTTAGTGGTTTCAAAATCATCGTCGAGATATGTTTTTATTCCCTCGGGGTTTGCACTCGTGAGATACTCCTCAAACGCTGTGGTTATTTCGTTAAGAGAAGCTTTCGTAGCCTCGTCCATCTCGTCATTTTTCGTCAGATAAAATTCCTCGATTTCAGTGGTGATTGGCTTGTCATAATTACAGCCTGCCAGGGCAAAGAGGAGGGAGAGTGCGAAAATTCCGGATACGATTCTGCGTAAAGTAAGATTTTTCATTGTTGTGTCATTCCTTTTAAAGTGAGATTTATTTATAGCGATTGTATTTTCGCTCATATTCATATTTTCTGCGCTTGCGGCGCTTGTGGTAATATATTTGTTTGCGGATATAAATTACTATAACAAGAAGTATAAATCCGCCGATGGGAACTAAGATTATAATGCCTAAAATTTTAAAAATCAGCGCGATGACCGAGGTTTTCTTTTCAGTACTATCCGGAACATCCACGGTTTTAGAAACTGCTGGTTTTGAGCCTAAAGCATAATCAAAGCTTCCGATTTCCGGGTGCATACACGTGGTCGATTCGTCAAGTGAGAGATTAAGGGATATTTTAAAATCTCGGTTAAAATTACCCGACACAACAATATTGCGTTTTACATCGGATATATCCACGCTATTATGAAGGAGAAACCGTGCACCGTTTTCCATTTTTAAATCGAAGGTTTTGGTAGTTCCGCGGCTGTCAGTTACTTCGGTGTTTTCCGACGATAGCTCCTCTGCAGAAATTTCAAAGCTTGAAAAATTTTCAAATCCATAATCCAAAAGTGCTTTAGTGTCATGGTATTTGTCATTTAGCTTGGGGCTTTTCATGACAACTGCAATCAGCGTTATTCCGTTTCGCTCGGCAGCGGTTACAAGCGTGTATTGAGCCACGGTAGTGTAGCCCGCCTTGCCGCCTATAATTCCATCGTAGTAGAACTTCGGATCAATGAGCATACTGTGCTGATTTGCAAAGTAGCGCGTTTCCTTTTGCTTGTTGTTTGGCGGCATTTCATAGGTTTTCGTTCCGATAATCTTGCGGAATTTATCAATTGTGAGCGCGTGGCGCATTATCATCGCCATGTCATACGCGGTAGTGTAGTGAAGCTCGTCCTTAAGGCCGTTTGCATTGTTGAAGTTTGTATTCTTAGCGCCCCATTCCGCGGCCTTTTTGGTCATAAGCTCGGCAAATGCGGGGATTGAGCCGCTGACGTGCTCGGCAATTCCGTTGCAAGCGTCGTTTGCCGACATCAGCATCGCCGCGTAAGCCGCGTGCTCGAATGTTATTTCCTCACCACCGGTCAGGGCGATATGCGAAGTGTCACGTCCGACGCTGGATACCGCCTCTTCCGACATAACTATAGTGTCGGAAAGCTCGGCGTTTTCCAGTCCTAAGGCTACGGTTATAATTTTGGTTATACTAGCAGGAAACTGCTTTTTGTCCATCTGCTTTGAATAGAGAACCTGACCCGTGTCAGCATCTATCAGCACCGCGGAATCTGAAATAATGCTTGGCGGAGCTGCGGTTGCCTGCACTGTGGGAGACGGGAGAGATGATACCAACAGCAGAACGGTTATAATTAAAGCTAAAAGCCGATTGCGGTTCATTTAAAAACTCCTATCGCTTATTTATTAATAAGTATCACCAGGTTGTGTGCGTCATATACCGCGCCGCTTAGCGCTCCTGACATCCTCACCGTAAAAGAGCAGGGTCAGATAATCACCTGAAAGGCGGGAGTGGAGCTGAGTGCCGTAGCGTTTTGAAACCTCGGCAAGGCTTAAGTTTGAGCATATTATGGTTTTCTTGCCGCTTAAAAGGCGTGTGTTAATTAAGTTATAAAGCACGGAGGTTGTAAACGCGGTGTTCATTTCACATCCTAAATCATCCAATATCAAAAGGTCGCAGGAAAGATAGCTTTTTGTACCCATGCCGGATGTATCGCGCCCAAACTTTTCATCCTCGTATTTTGAGAAGACCGAGAAAGCCGAGTCATAAACTACCGTTGCGCCTGAAGATATAACCTCACTCGCGATAGCCGAGGCAAGCATGGTTTTACCAAGGCCGTTTCCGCCGGACATGAAGAGGTTTTCTGAGCTTTTGTCAAAGTGCTTTGCATACTCAGCGCAGAAATTATACACCTCTTCCATCTGGTCGTAAGCGGAAATGCCTACACCAGGAATCGGAGTTTTTGAATAGTGATCAAGCGAAAAATCGTCAAAGGAGCTCAAGGCACCTGCAAACATCTGCCGTAAACTGTCACTCTGCGCGGCGCGGTAAGCGTCAATAAGGCAGGTACAGGGCGAGCCGTTTACATATCCGGTGTCCGAGCAACGCGCACAGTCATAATGTGCGTCCATATAATCATATGAATATCCGTGAGAGACCAAAAGCTCTGCGCGTTCGCGCTGCAGGTTCAGGTTATGGTCACGAACCGCGAGTATCATGGGCTCTGCATTGTTTCCGGAAGAAAAGGTGGATTTAATAATATTGAATATAGTCGAGCGCAGCTCGCCGTCTATTTCAGCAATACGCGGAATTTTCTCGTATACCTCGGCTTGACGCGCGGCGGCCTCAGTTTCATATTTAAGCCGCTTTTCATCAAACCCACGCACAACGCTTCCTAAAATCTGTCCGTCAAAAGTCACTGTCCTTCACCTCGTCTCCTCCTGTTTATCTCTCTGAGAGCAATAACCGATGCAAGCTCGTCTTGGTTGAGCTTGTGTGTATTTGAGCAAGGCTTATTTGCGCGCTCACTTTCACCGGCTTCGATGTCCTGCACGGTTTTGAAGCCTTTTGAATGCCAGCTCTTTAAAATACTGTCCATATACTTCCATTTAAGTGAGCCGGTTTTGACAACCGTTATGTCATACGCGTTTAATATAAGCTCATCGCTTACATCAAGGGCTATCCAGTCAGTCAGATAACGCGACTCGGTTGCGGAAAGAGCTCTTCCGCTAAGATGCAGGAGCCGCGCAATTTGCGCCAAGCGTGTACCGCGCCTTTCCTGTTCCTTGAGATACTCTTCGGCCTGATCCTGAGTGAGTATTCCAAGGTTTAACCACAAGCGCGCACGCTGCTCAATCGCGCGCATTGTGGGCTTTCGGGTTGCACCGTATTTTTTTTGCGTCTCATCAATACAACTGGTTATAAGAAGACAAATAACATCAGCGGGAAGCCCCATCCAACTGTAAATCCCCAGAAGCGTTTGCGTGTCAACCGTGGATAGAACCTTGCCCAAGCGCTGTTGAGCAAAGTCGAGCAAATAGCGAAAAGAGCTGTCACTCTTTACAGTGTCGGTTACATCAGTGCATGTGTATTCGGGGAGTGAGTCCGGGCGCTCAAGGATTTTTTCCTTGGGAGTACCTGCATCAATAAGCCCATGCTTTGACAGAATGTCGAGACTCTCGGAAAGCCTCTCTGCACTCATTTTAAGGCTCAAAGCCGCGGCACAGTCGTCAAATTCTCCATCGTGGGACAATATATATAAATATGTAAGTGCGGCACCGCCGTCGCCAATATCCAGCAAATCGGCTATTGCGCGGGCGGGCACGAGAATATCCTGTTTTTTAGAAACTTTGATTTTTCTTACTGCCATCAAATTATCCCCACAAATTAAAAATACACAACTATTATTATACAGATTTTTTTGCTTTTCGTAAACCATTAAAAAAACTTTTCGTGCAAAATTCCGAAAAAGTTGCTATAATAACCTTAGGGAAAAAACGCAGAGCGTTTTTTTAGCTTGA
The DNA here is from genome assembly GCA_045652405.1 of Eubacteriales bacterium. Taxonomy (GTDB): domain Bacteria; phylum Bacillota; class Clostridia; order Oscillospirales; family JAAYXM01; genus JAZRUF01. The sequence goes on from JAZRUF010000132.1 coordinate 8,716, forward strand.
AACCGCCAGTGCGGCAGATAAAATTTTTTTACATCAGGAGGATTTTAAAATGCAGTTTATGGACAATATGGAAGCCTTGATAGATGTTTCCGACATGCAGCTTAGAACGATTGAAAAGCACATGAAAAACGGCGTGGTGTTCTGCGATATGGGCGCTGTTATATCAACAGATGCTATTATAGGTGAGGGAACCAAAATTCTTCCCGGAGTGGTTATTATGGAGGGCGTACGCATAGGAAGAGACTGCGTTATAGGCCCTAATACCGTGCTTGAAAACTGTACTGTCGGAGATGGGGCAAGCGTCAATGCATCCCAGATTTATGACAGCAGCGTAGGCGCAAAAACTACTGTGGGCCCGTTTGCGCATATAAGAAGCCACTGCGAAATAGGCGAGCGCTGCAGGATAGGAAATTTTGTTGAGCTTAAAAACTCCAAAATTAAAAACGGAAGTAAGATGTCACACCTGTCATATATCGGGGATACCGACATGGGTGAAAATGTAAACATGGGCTGCGGAACCATAACTGTAAACTATGACGGTGTTAATAAATCACGCACGGTAATCGGCGACAACGCATTTGTCGGCTGCAACTCCAATCTCATAGCACCGGTGACGGTCGGCTGCGATACGTTGGTCGCTGCGGGAACAACCGTGCATGAGGATGTTCCGGACGGTGCGTTGGTAATTTCACGCCCCAGGCAGACTGTTAAGCCGGAGGCGGCACGGAGAATATTTAAAGTAAAACGCGAAAACAAAAACAAATAGCCTAAATATACGGTGGTATAATATGTCCATATTTGATTTGTTTAAAAAGATAGAAAAAGAAAATCAGGTGAGCTTCGGTGCGCCCGAATGGCTTATAGTCGGCTTGGGAAACCCGGGTGATAAGTATGAAACCACGCGCCATAACGCGGGATTTCTCGCCATGGATGTGCTTGCATCACGCTTTAATATAAAGATAAGCCGCATGAAATTCAGTGCACTCATAGGTCAGGGCACTATAGCGGGGAAAAACACGGTACTTATGAAACCGCAAAAATTTATGAACCTGTCCGGTGAATGCGTGCGTGATGCGGCGAAGTTTTATAATCTTGCGATGGATAGGGTTATAGTCATGTATGACGATGTATCTTTAGAGCCCGGGCGTATCCGCGTGCGCGCCAAAGGCAGCGCGGGTGGGCATAACGGTATAAAAAACATTATAGCCCAGTGCGGAAGCGATGCGTTCCCGCGCGTAAAGATAGGCGTGGGAGCGAAGCCGCATCCGGATTACGATATGGCAGATTGGGTGCTCAGCAATTTCTCCAAAGACGAGCAGGCGGCGCTTACTCCGGCGCTTGACAATGCAGCGTCTGCGGCAGTCGCCGTGATGACTGACGGAGTTGCAGGCGCGTCAAATCGCTTTAACGGAGCGGGTGCGTAATCTTAAGTATGGTGAATATTAATGCTCTCATTGATTGATTTTCTGAAAAAAAGCCCTGATATTCAGGATATATTGAAAAAACTTGCCGCCGGAGATAACCCATTGTTGGTCTCCGGCTTATCGCACATACACAAGCTTTTGTGTGCGGCGGTTGTAAGGCGAATTACCGGTCGTCCGGTATGCATTGTGTATCAGGATGATTTTGACGCGCGCAAAGTTGCAAGGGATATGTCCACCCTCTGCGAGGAAGATCCTTTTATTTTGGCTCCGCGGGAGTTTACGTTCCACAACGTTTCGGGTGCTTCAAGAGACCGCGAGCATGAGAGGATAGCAACCCTCAACGCCATTGCAAGCCACCGTGCGGGTATAATACTAACGTGCCCGCAGGCACTTGCGCAGAGAACTCTTGCACCGCAAGAGCTGAAGTCGCGCACGGTTACGGTTAAATCCGGCGGGGAATATAAGCTCGACGAGCTTATAAAAACTCTCGTAGAGCTTGGCTATAAGCGCTCAGAGCAGGTAGAGGTGCCGGGGCAATTCGCGGTGCGTGGCGGCATACTTGACGTTTTCTCGCCCGGCGTGGAGAACCCGGTAAGAATTGAGTTTTGGGGCGATGAAGTAGATGCGATGGGAGAATTTGATGCGGAGACCCAGCGAAGAATACTCAACCTGCAAGTCACCTCGCTCTTACCTGCGATAGAAACCTCGGTAACGGATGAAAAATTATATGAGCTCGCCGATGAATTAAAGGTTTTAAGAGAAAAACTGATAAAATCCAAAAAAGAAAGTCCGGAGCTTGTAAATTCGCTGACCGGGGATATTTCGCTTTTAGATAGCGGAGAGCGTTTTGCGTGGCTTGACAGATACCTGCCCATACTATCCGGCGAATTTGTATGTGCAGCGGATTATCTGCCTCAGGATGCGGTTGTGATGATTGACGATGCGGTCAGGGTAAAAGAGGCGGCAAAACGTGTTGAAGAGCAGCACTATGAGGATGTAAAGATGCTGCTTGATGCGGGAATTATCCACCCGAAATACTGCGAATTTATGATCTCTTTTTCAGAACTTATGCCGTTTTTGGCGGAAAAGAGCTTGGTTTACCTTGAGAATTTCACAAGATCAACATATCCGATTGCGCCTAAGGGCATTTCAAATCTTCTGGCAAAGCAGCTTCCAAGCTACGGTGGAAATATAGAGGTTGCGTGCAGCGATATTGAAAATTATCAGAACGAGCAATATTCGGTAGTCGTACTGTGCGGCACAGATAATTCAGCGCAGGCACTTCGCGATGTTCTTATAAACCACGGTATCAAGGCGGGATTTGACCGTGCCCTTTCCGAAATCCCGCAGGGCGGGCATACAATTGTCGCGCGCGGGATGCTTTCCGCGGGATTTGAGCTTCCAAATGACCGGATAGTGTTTATGGCGGAAGGTCAGCTTGTTGCCGCGTCAGGCAGAGGAAGAGTCCGCACCGGAAAGAATAAATCAAACCGACAGAGAATAGAAAATTATCAGGATTTATCCGTAGGTTGCCTTGTGGTTCATGACCAGCACGGAATAGGCAGGTTTGCGGGAATAGAGAAGATGCAGGTTGACGGTGTTCAAAAGGACTATATAAAAATCATATATGCGGGTACGGACGCACTCTACGTTCCGGTAACTCAGCTTGATATGGTTTCAAAGTATATAGGCGGTGGTGAGGATGCGCCGATAAAATTAAGCCATCTGGGCGGTACGGATTGGCAGAGGGCGAAATCCCGCGCCAAGGGTGCGGCTAAGGACATGGCAGAGCAGCTTATAAAACTCTATGCCGAGCGTCAGAACAAGGTGGGTTACGCCTTCCAGCCTGACTGCACATGGCAGAAGGAATTTGAAGATTCGTTTGAGTATGACGAAACAAATGACCAGCTACGATGCAGTGCTGAAATTAAAAAAGATATGCAGTCAACCCATCCGATGGATAGACTGCTGTGCGGTGATGTAGGCTTTGGAAAAACAGAAGTTGCGCTACGTGCCATTATGAAGTGCGTGCTCGGCGGCAAGCAGGCGGCGATACTTGTTCCGACCACCGTGCTTGCACAGCAGCACTATGTTACGGCTACGCGCAGGTTTGCAAACTATCCGATACGCATCGCGCAAATAAGCAGGTTTTCTACACCGGCTCAGAGCCGTGAGGCACTGAGAAAACTCAGTACCGGTGAGCTTGATGTAATTATAGGAACGCACAAGCTCTTGCAAAAGTCCGTGCAGTTTCATGACTTAGGGCTACTTATAGTGGATGAGGAGCAACGCTTCGGAGTAAGCCATAAGGAGCGTCTTAAGGAAATTGCAACCGATGTGGATGTACTTACCCTTACTGCAACACCCATACCACGAACGCTTAATATGGCACTTTCGGGAATACGCGATATGTCGATAATAGAAGAACCGCCAAGGAACCGCCATCCGGTTCAGACATACGTTTTTGAGCACAACTGGAACGTAATATCCGACGCAATCCGCCGTGAAATATCGCGTGGCGGACAGGTTTATTATTTACACAACCGCGTGGCATCCATCGATGCTACCGCAGGAAGACTCGCGCGCCTTATCCCGGATCTTGCCGTGGGCGTAGCGCACGGTAAAATGAATGAGGATGAGCTCTCCGAGGTTATGCAGCGCATGGTCGAGGGCGAGATTCAGGTACTTGTGTGCAGTACGATTATCGAAACCGGAATTGATATTCCAAACGTAAATACGCTTATTATAGAAGATGCCGACCATTTGGGGCTTTCTCAGCTACATCAGTTGCGCGGGCGAGTAGGGCGTTCGCCCAGACACGCATTTGCATATCTTACCTACCGCAGAGGCAAAGCACTCACCGAGGTTGCCGAGAAGCGGCTTTCTGCAATACGCGAGTATGCTGAGTTCGGCTCCGGCTTTAAAATAGCCATGCGTGACCTTGAAATACGCGGTGCGGGAAATATTTTAGGCTCCGAGCAGAGCGGGCATATGATGAGTGTTGGATACGATATGTATTTAAAGCTTCTCGAGGAAGCCGTACAGGAGGAAAAGGGCGAAAAGCCGACAAGACCGAAGGAGTGCACCGCGGATTTGACCGTGTCTGCCAATATCCCCGAGTCATACGTCAAATCACCCGAGCAGCGCATGGATTTGTATCGTCAGATTGCGTCTATATCCGATGAGGATGAAGCTGAGGATATGATAGATGAGCTGTGCGACCGCTTTGGAGAACCGCCAAGGAGTATGCTCGTGCTTATTGATATATCCATGCTTCGCCATAATGCCGCGAAGGTCGGAATATCCGAGATAACGCAAAAGAGCGGGCTTCTCAAGATAACAATGTATGACCCGGAGTTTGCGTGGATTTCGGATTTATGCTCAAAAAAAGAGTACAAGGGAAGAATTCTTTTAAACGCGGGACAGGAGCCGTATTTGACGCTCAAGCTCAAAAACGGTGAAGATGTCCTCGGTACTGCAAATAAGTTTGTAAAAGATTACGGCGATGCACGTGAAAGAATAAGCAGTGGAAAAAATAATGCTGAATAATTTACAAATAGTTTGCTTTTTAAGATGCTTTTGTGATATACTATATAACGATATATTCTCAATAAAAATGTAATACCAACAAAAAGGGGATGCACACCAATGAAAAAAATTAAAATCAGCGCGCTTATCCTTTCTTTTGCCATGGTTGCAACGCTGTTTGCAGGCTGCGGTCAGAAGAGTGACACTCTCGTCACAATCGACGGCAAAGAAATGCCGGAATATATGTTTGAGTATTTTGTTCAGTCTATGGCTAACAGCTATGCAAGCCAGGGCATGAATTTGGCAGACTACTTAGACGAAGACGCGGGTGACGGAATGACTGTTGATGAGCTCATGAAGTCCCAGATTGTTGAGACGCTTAAGACATACGTTGCATGCGAGAAGCTTGCAGAGGAAAACGGACTTGCTCTTACCGATGCTGAAATCAAGGCTCTTGATGATACAAAGCAGCAGCAGATTGAAGATGCGGGCGGACGACGTGAGTTTGTAAAGCAGCTTGAGCAGGCTAAAATTCAGGAAGAGGCTATTGACGTTATGAGCCGCTACGGTGCGGTTTATGAAAAGGTTTATACAGGTCTCTTCAGCGCAGGCGGGAAGTTTGCACCGTCAACCGAAGAGGTTGTAGCAAATGTTCTTCCGGCAAATATCCGCGTAAAGCATGTTCTTATTCAGGCAACTAAGGACAGTGAGGATTACGAGTCCAAGAAGCAGACTGCACAGCAGGTCCAGGCACGTGCAGCCGCAGGCGAGGATTTTGACGCACTTATCGCAGAGTTTAACGAGGACCCGGGAATGGATACCTACACCGAGGGCTATATGTTTGATAAGACCGGTGCAAACTTTGACGGAAGCGGCACTATGGACAGCACCTTTACAAACGGTGCATTTGCACTTGAGGTAAACGGCGTAAGCCCGATTGTTGAAACCTCATACGGTTTCCATATTATTAAGCGTCTGCCGCTTGATGAGGCGTATATTGCTGAGCATATGGATACTTTCATGGCCCCGGTTGCAGATGTTGTGTTCCAGAAAAAGGTTATGGAGATTGCAGAGGGCTTGACAGTTGTTGAAACCGATGCATACAAAAACTTCAGCCTTAAGAACCTTTTGGGCGCAAGCGAGTCTAATGATGGTCATGACCACGGAAGCACCGGAACAATTGAGCCGACGGATGATAGCGCAGCAGATGATGCAGCGATTTCACTCGAGCCGGTAGACGATGCAGCAGCCGAATAGTATTAAATAGTTTTAAAATTCCCAATGCGTTTAGCATTGGGAATTTTTTGTCCTATACAATAAAATTTTTATTTCCCATATGTTCTCTTATTTCCCGACAATACTCTTTCCAAACTGAGGGTAAAATCAAAAGTATCCGGAAAAGGAGGACGTTTAAATGGACATAAAAGGATTACACAGCAAGGCGGAGAATATGAGAGGTGTGATTTTAAGATACATAACCTCTTTTTTTCGCAAGCCGTTTTTTTTAAAGGTGGTTGGATACCTCATACGGTTCGGTATGGGTTGTATACTTCCCGGTGCGGTAATTCTGGGCGGATGGTCGCCGTTTGGTCTCGGCTTTGCCGCCGCGCTCGGAGCGTCAGACGGCGCGATGTTTGGACTTGCGGGCACAATGCTTGGATATTTTCGAGTGCTGCAGTCTGCAAACGGACTTAAGTATATAGCCATATGTATTTTAATATATACAGCCGGTTTTGTTTTTCGCGGAACGTCATTTATGAAGAGGGAATGGTTCATGCCGCTTAGTGCAGCGGTGAGTGCGGCGGCAGTAGGTTTTGTGTTTGTTGCAGATGCGGGATTTCAGGCGGTTGATGTGGCTTTTTTCGTCACGGAGGTTATGCTGGTCGCTGTTTGTACATATGCCTATCAGCCGTATTTTAACGCTGATTTGGAAAGGGAGGATGACGGTTCAGTAGGCAATACCCTTTTTCGCGCCATAAGTCTTATTATACTTGCCGCATCGCTTCTTATTCCTCTTGCACAGATTGAGCTGATAGCCGAAGCTACACTTGGACGTACGCTCGCGGTGTTTTTTATAATGCTTAGCGGATATTACGGAGGAATAGGCGCGGGAAGCTGCGCAGGAGTGGTGCTCGGTCTTGCCATAGGCGTGGCGGAAGCATCGCCAATATATTGTGCTATGTACGGTTTTGCCGCAGTCGCATCATCTGTATTCTCAAAGAAAGGTAAGCTTTTGTACACGGTTGTATACCTCGTATCGAATTCCGGAGCTATGTTCTGGATGACTGCAGGAGAGCAAATATCCGCACTTTACGAGGCGTTTTTTGCATCAGTATTTTTTCTGCTTGTCGGTGAAATGTTTTCGCAAGTGGTTCCGCGCGTTGAGAGCGTAGCTGATATAAGCCGCGAGAATTCCAAGCGTGTCAGGGACTTTACTGTGGACAGGCTCAGGCGCGCGTCCGGAGCGTTTGGTGAGCTCGGGGATATGCTGTCCTCTGTTCTTAGCAATACAAAAGAAAATGAAAACAGTATAACTTCAGTGTTTAATCACCCGGCGCAGAAGGTGTGCAAAAGATGCGAGCTGTCCGGCTCCTGTTGGGAGAAAGAGTATGTCTCGACTAAGGACGCGCTAAACAGTGTAACCTCGGCAATGCGTGAGCGGGGAAGCTTAGAAGCCGCGGACTTGCCGATACATTTTACGTCAAGATGCATCCATTTAAACGAGTTTATAGGTGAGGTAAACCGTGAGCTTATAGCCTTCCGTTACCGACGGCAGTTTAAAAGCCGGATAGCCGAGAGCCGCAAGGTGATATGCAAGCAATATCGTGGTATGGCTCAGGTGTTTGACCGAATGAGTCAGGATATTGCAAAGCAGCCGAGGTTTGATTTGAGAGCCGAGGATGCAATCCGACGCATACTTGCAAATGAGAAGATGCAAGCGCATGTGTGCGTATACAGAGATGCGGCAAACCATGTTAATCTACAAATAGAGGGCAAAAATCTCGCCAAGCTTTTTGAAAATATGAAGCAATATCTGGAATGTTTTTCAAACGTGCTCGGGGTTTCACTTACTGCACCCGAAAAGAGGGAGAGTGATAGTGGCTTTAAGTTCGTTGCACGTCAGGCGGAGCCGCTCAGCGCATCTTTAGGCGTTGCAGTTCATAAAAAGCGCGACTCTGAAGTCAGCGGTGATTCGGGAAGCTATTTTAAATTGGAGGATGGGCGACTGTGCGTTATACTCTCTGACGGAATGGGAAGCGGCAAGGCGGCTGCCGCCGAGAGTGCAGATGCAATACGCATGCTTGAGAGATTTTTAAAAGCGGGGATAGACCCCGCAGTTTCGCTTGCCACGATAAATTCTGCACTTGTCATAAAAAATGCCGAGCTTGGCGGTTTTGCAACGCTTGATTTCATGTGCGTTGACTTATTTAACGGTGAATGTGAGTTCTATAAATTCGGCAGTGCGCCGACATATATAAAGCGCGGCAGGCATATCCGCAGACTAACCTCATCATCCCTGCCGGCAGGCATTGGCGGATGCACAGAGGGAAGGGTTGAAAAAACCAAAGTAAAACTTCATAATGGCGATATAGTAGTTCTTGCCAGCGACGGAGTGGCAGATGCGGCAGATGATACATGGCTGCAAAACTTTTTGTCCGAGTTTAGCGGCGAGAGTGCAAAGGAGCTTGCCGGCGCACTTATGAACAGTGCATTTTCAAGGTACGGACGCTCGGACGATATGACTATCATGACGGTTTTTATCGGCAAAAATTAGCTTAGGTATATACTCCCAAAATTATGGATAAAATAGGAATATCCGTAAGAAAGGGGCAAGTAGAAATGGTAAAGGGTGTAAGCCGGAGAGTAGTGGTAGTAAAGCCTGAAGGAAACCGCCTTTTTGAGCAGGCGATATTTATAATGCGGGATGATGCAAAAGGATGCGATGAAGAGTCCCTCATGCGCGAGGCTTGCATGACGGCAGAGGAGTATGTAAGAAAAAGTGGCCGTGGGAAACGCTTTGTAAAAATACCTGCACCTGCATTTGCCGCAGCGGGAGCAGCAGTTACTGGAGTTGCATGGCTCGTAAGCCTTATAAAATAAACGACACCGAAAGCTATTTTAGCTTTCGGTGTTTTACTGTCTATTCAATAAAAAGCGTTCCGTTTATATGCCCGCAAATCATGTTATAGAGCTCCTCGACATGCTCGCCGTTTGCAATTACCATTGGGATTTTATGGCTTAGTGCACGCTCGGCGGCCATAAGCTTTGTGGACATTCCGCCGGTACCTAAGTTCGTTCCTGCACCGCCTGCGCATGCGCGAAGCTCAGGCGTTATCTCATGCACTATCGGGATAATGCGTGCGTTTTGGTTTTTATGAGGGTCTGCATCATACAGTCCGTCAATATCAGAGAAAAGAACCAATAGGTCAGCGTTGCATAAAACCGCAACCTCTGCGGAAAGTGAGTCATTATCTCCAAACAGAATTTCGTCAATTCCGGTTGTGTCATTCTCGTTTATAATCGGGATAGCGCCGGTTTCAAGCAGGGTTTCGAGAGTATCAATAACTTTCTGGCGGCGGGTCGGCTGGTCAACGTCATCGCGGGTTATGAGCATCTGAGCAATGGTTTTGCCGTAATCCAAGAAAAATTTATCGTATATATGCATAAGCTCGCACTGACCTACCGCGGCGGCAGCCTGCTTGTATCTGACATCCTTGGGGCGTACCGTCATGCCAAGCTTGCTCATGCCGACACCGATAGCACCGGAGGTTACAAGAACCACGTCAACCCCTGAGTTTTTTATATCCGATAAAATTTTTGCCAGCGTTTCTATTCTGCGCAAGTTGAGCATACCGGTTCCGTGCGTCAGAGTTGAAGTGCCAACTTTAACTACAATTCGTTTAACTTTGTGACCTTTTAACAATATGTATCTCCTGCCTTTGCATAAAAATGCGTGAATAAATGTATTTTAGCATATATATACCAAAAACGCAATGAAAACAGAGAAAACGCCCGAAATGTTCATTTCGGGCGTTTAACTATTCTTTACAGCCGTTTATAATTTCAATCGAGGCGGATGCGCCTATGCGGTCAGCGCCTGCGTTTATCATGGCGATTGCGTCATCGTAGCAGCGTATTCCGCCGGCGGCCTTTACTTTAAGACCGTTTGACGCGGCTTTCATAAGAACTACATCCGATACAGTCGCACCGCCTGTAGAAAAACCGGTAGAGGTTTTCACGTAATGCGCTCCCGCATCCGCCGCCAATCGGCACGCTATGCTTTTCTCAGCGTCTGTGAGCAGACAAGCCTCAATAATTACCTTGACTATTGCCTTGCCGGCAACCGAGGATACGACTTGGGCAATGTCATTTTGCACGTGTTCATAGTTTCCGGCTTTTAGCATTCCGACGTTTATTACCATGTCAATTTCTTCCGCGCCTGCATCTGCCGCGTATTTTGCTTCAAGGGATTTAATATCTGCCATACATGCGCCGAGCGGGAAGCCTACTACAGTGCAAATTTTGACGTTTGTACCCTCAAGCAGAGTTTTTGCGTAATGCACGTAGCAGGAATTGATGCATACAGATGCAAAACCGTATCGCACAGCCTCTTCGCAGAGCTTTTTAATATCCTCATGGGTTGCCTGCGGCTTGAGAATTGTGTGGTCTATTTTGCCCGCAAGCTGTTTTTTTGTTATTTGCATAATTATCAGTCCTTAAAAAACTTATCTATCGCCTGTTTAAACTCCTCAACCGCGCCTATATCTCCGTCCTCTATTGCGTGGGTGATGCAGTGGGTGATATGCTCGTTTATAATTTCCTTGCCGAGCCCGCCTATTGCCGAGCGAACCGCGGAGAGCTGAATGAGAACGTCAGAACAGTCCTCGTCGCTCTCTATCATCTTCTTTACGTGCTGCAGATGGCCTATGGCACGAGAAAGGCGGTTTAGCTGCCGCTTTTTTTCGTCAGGGGAATGATGGTGGTGCGTAGAATGCGCCATAAGGCTACACCTCGATTACAGTTAATTTAATATATTATAAACTTTTTTTCAAATTTAATCAATCATAAATCCGGAGACGATATACTTTTCCTCATCGGATATTTTAACATCTGCCTTAAGATGCTTTGAAAAAATTTCAAAAAGCTCATCCGCGGTCATGAGCCCTAATGAAACCGCGGATGCTAAACCACTGTGATGAGCATTTATCCTATCGCGGCTCATACCGTGGGCGACGGTTAACCTGCCACGCGGTTTTAATAGTGACGATAGGATACGAATTAGCCGCTCGGGGTCAGGAAAATGCGGGAAAGCATTGTATAAAACTACGCAGTCAAATTTAGATTCAAATGAAAATTCCTCGACATCCGCGCATATAACCGGGATATCCGGGAATTTCAAGCGTGCGTATCCCACCATTTCGGGCGAAATATCAATCCCGGTAACGCATACATTACGTGAGAGGTAATAATCAAAAAGAACACCGGTGCCGCAAGCAACGTCGAGCACGCTCTTGCCGTCGGATACACCACCGATGTCAAGAATCTCATTTATTATCCGGTCATCCTTTATCATTTCCACATCCCATGAGGGCGCGCAAGAGTCAAAAAAACGTATAATATCTTCTTTATTCATATGTTTTCAACACCTCAGGAGATTCAATTACATTGGATTTTATAAGCGCAAATACAAGCATCGGGATAATTATAAGCTGCGCAATAATGCCGGGGAAGGTTTTTATTATATATGAACCGACCCAAAGTGATACGGAATATGACTCAGCGTTTGACAAATATACAAAAGATTTAACAATTCCACCAGCGATACGCCCTGCAATCATTGCAGGAATAAGGGATATGTATAGGTTTGCGTATATGCTTTTGGTGCGGACAAACTTAAAAAGAATTCCTGAAACGATGCCGTAAACAACAAGCTCGGGTATCATTGAAATGAGCTGAGGTGCCTGAGGCATTCCTGATAAAACGCTTGAAATAACCGGTCCTACAACTCCGCAAAGAGCCCCATAGAGAGGGCCGCATAAGAGTCCGCATAAAAGAACCGGAAAATGCATGGGCGAAAAGGCATGGCCACCCCCTACCGAATGCAGTATTACAGGTAGAACATAACATAATGCAACGCATATCGCAGCGGTGCAGATTTTCTTGCTGACTGACATGGATTTCATATAAAAACGCTCCTTAAAAATAATGTACATATATTGTACGTGTAAAATACAATAAATACAAGCCCCCATGGGGGATGAAAAAAACACCCGAAATAAAATTCGAGTGTTTTTTTCAAGGAGTGTTTAATTAAGCGGAACCAGCTTGAGTGCGTTACCTGAATAAATTTTATCCAGAACACCCGCCGGCAGCTTGTCAGCTATGGAATTTAAGAAATCCTGATGGATATTATCAAAATAATCGCGGCCGTAAAGAACGCGGTCTTGGAACTCGGTTAAGAACTCAACTGCAAATTCCGGATCACGTGAGAGCGCGTTGCAGCCGCTTCCTGCGGAAATATCGCAGTACAGATTCGGATACTTGCGCAGCATTTCAATGAGCTTTCCGCCCGGCTGAACCTTTTCCCTGGGATACAAATTCTTATCGTACAAATCATCACCTGAGATATGTGACCAGAAACCCGGTGCATGGCCTAAGAAGTTTGTCTCCGGGCATTTGGCGATAGCACGTTCAAATGCATCTATACCGCCGCCGTACCAGTAGTTCGGGCGAGGATAGGGTGTACCGCGGTCAAATTCATAGTCGATATGAACCAGAACCGGCAGACCCTTTTCGCCGCAGAAGCGGTACATACGAATTGCGTCCCAGTCATCAAGCATCATGCGGATTTTAAGCTCGCCGTAAATTTTTACGTCATACATATCAATGGCGGAGTTTAAGCGGTCAATTGCGTCCGGGCGGCGCGGGTCGGGAGCATAGCCGAGTACAAAGCGCTCGGGTGCACGCTCCTTATAATTTAAGCAGCGCTCAAACGGAATCGGACCCCATGGGCTATAGTGTATGGGGGTGCGGCTGTCATAGGCCGGATCATATTCGCTGGTGGGCGCTTCCCAGGAGAGAAGCCATGTGACATCTATGTTGTTTTCGTCCATGTTGGCGAGGTACTTGTCAAGGTCGTGCCCGCACCAATCCGGATGGTTGTGGTCATCGATAATCATTTTAACAACTCCTTTTATTTTATGGTGTTATACGAAAAATGTGACAGGGCTGTTTTCTAAGCCTATTATAAAACAATCCCAAACACGTTGCGTTGTTTCCTGAGGTTATTATATCATGCAAAATAATAAATTCAATGACATATCTTCCAAACGTACAATAATTGGCGACAATTTGGACGATTCTGCAACAGTAACCCATGTCAACTGCAAGGCATATATTGATATAGGGCAGATGAACTGTCCTAAAGAGATTTTTGTAAACGGAGTTTTACTTAAAAATGAAACAGAAGAGACTTACTCTTGATTGCCTGCCCTTAGGGAGAAAGGCGCATGTAACTGAACTCAACGTATCCGGGGTGGACAGACGGCGAATGTTGGATTTAGGACTGTTGCAAGGTGCGACAATAGAGGCGCTTTCCAGAAGTCCATCGGGAGACCCGGTGGCATATTTTGTGCGCGGGACGGTAATCGCGTTGCGTTGCGAGGATGCACAAAAGATAACCGTTACAGAATGTATGTAATTATATTTTTCAAAGGGCTTTGGTTTGCCAAAGTCCTTTGAAATGGGGGTGGTTATATATGCGATTGGGAAAAAAACATGAAGAAAAAGAAAAACGCATTATAATGCTTGCGGGGAACCCTAATGTGGGGAAAAGCACGGTGTTTAATGCCTTGACCGGAATGAAACAACATACCGGCAATTGGCCCGGGAAAACCGTGGAGAGTGCAAGGGGAAGTTTCTATCGAAATGGCGAGGAATTTGTTCTGGCGGATATACCGGGTACATACTCTCTTGCGCCCAACTCTGCGGAGGAGACCGTGGCAAGAGATTGCATTTGCTTTACAAATCCGGATGCCGTAATAATAGTTGCGGATGCAACGTGTCTTGAACGAAATTTAAATCTTGTACTGCAGATTTTGGAGTGCGGCGCACGAGCTGTTTTATGCGTAAATCTTATTGATGAGGCACAGAAAAAAGGGATAAAAGTTGATTTAGAAGAACTTTCGCTTCAGCTTGGAATACCTGTGGTCGGAACCGCTGCGCGCGCAGGGCGCGGGCTCAGTGAGCTTATAGACCAGATAGGTTGCGTAGCGTCCGGTGCGCAAAAAATGTTTTTTTCGCACGTGGAATATGACAGCGCGACCGAAAAAGCAATTGAGTCTATGTATAATACAGTGGCAAAAAAACTTGATGGTAGGATGAATGTACGCTGGATGTGCTTAAAGCTTTTGGAAGGCGAGGAAAGCTTTAAAAAATCTCTTAAAGAGTATTTGGGATTTGACCTTTTTGAGGATGAGGAGGTTTCTGCGGCACTTAACACGGCAAAAAACATCGCGCAGGCAGAAGATGCGGATAAATTTAAAGACAGAATAGTCGGTGCGGTTATGTCGCGGTGCGCGGAAATATTCAAAAAATGCGTAACGCTTGAAAAAGAGGAATACACAAAAAGAGACCGTAGAATGGATAAGCTTCTCACGTCAAGAGCGACCGGAATACCTATAATGTTGTTGGGGCTCGGCATAATATTCTGGATAACAATTGTTGGTGCAAATTATCCGTCTGAGCTTCTAAGCAGAGCCTTTTCAGTTCTGGGCGAGGGGTTAAACAACCTTCTTACCCGAATAAACACGCCTGAAATTATAAGAGGCCCGTTGGTTGACGGTGTATACAAAACACTTTCATGGGTGGTTTCCGTCATGCTTCCGCCTATGGCAATTTTTTTTCCGATGTTTACTCTTCTTGAGGATTTGGGTTATCTTCCGCGCATAGCCTTTAATCTCGATAGCTTTTTTAAGCGCGCGGGCGCACACGGAAAACAAGCGCTCACCATGTGTATGGGATTTGGTTGCAACGCGTGCGGAATATCCGGATGCAGAATAATAGATTCGCCGCGAGAGCGTCTTATAGGGATACTGACAAACAATTTTGTGCCGTGCAACAGAAGATTTCCGATACTTATTGCGATAATCACAATGTTTTTTACCGTTGATATGAAACAGCCTTTAAAAACCGTATCAGCAGTAGTATTGTTAATGAGCATAATAATTTTCGGAATCTGCATGACGCTTATTATATCACAAGCACTTTCGCGCACGGTTCTTAAAGGAGTTCCGTCAACTTTCGCCCTGGAGCTTCCACCGTATCGGAGGCCGCAGATAGGGAAGGTCATAATTCGCTCGGTTTTTGACAGAACCATCTTTGTACTCGGACGTGCGGCGGCAGTAGCTGCACCTGCCGGACTTGTGATATGGCTTCTTGCAAATATATCAGTTTCTGGGGAAAGTCTCATGGGGTGGGTTGCAGGAGCGCTTGACCCGATTGCGCGCGTCATAGGTCTTGACGGCGTGATTTTAATGGCGTGTATTTTGGCATTGCCTGCGAATGAAATCGTATTTCCGATAATTATAATGAGTTATTTATCCATGGGAAGCCTTACCGAGATAACAAATCTTACATTACTTCGCAACCTGCTTGTTGAAAACGGATGGACGTGGGTGACGGCGGCATGCACGATGCTTTTTTCACTCTGCCACTTCCCATGCGCTACCGCACTGTGGACGGTTGCAAAGGAGACGCACAGCTTTAAGTGGACTGCCGCGTCGTTTCTCATCCCTACCGCGTGCGGAGTCGTTATATGCTTTATTGTGGCAAGCGTTGCTAGGATATTTTCACTGATATAGAAAAAGCCTGCCTAAACGGCAGGCTTAATATCAGTTTAGCTGAATAAACGCTTCTACGGAGCTGTAGTTTTCGAGGAAATCATTTTCTTTCCGAACAGTGCAAAAGTTTCAATATATAGTGACATGTGCAATTTATATTGACGCGGAAGGGATAGATGAGGTAAAATCAATGTATGAAAAAGAGTTCGGAGGGGAAATGATGAGTAAATTTGTTGCGCTTTTGTATAGAATGAAATATATATTGCGCTGGTCGCTTATGAGGAATACAAGCACGGAGAACATTGCCGAGCATTCGTATTATACCGCAACAATTGCGCATATCCTTGCGGTAATAAGTAGGGACATTTTCAAAAAGGATATTAACCCTGACAGGGTAGCAGTCTGTGCGCTGTATCACGACACTGGTGAAATACTTACAGGTGACATGCCGACACCTATTAAATATTTAAACCCTGAAATACGCGATGTATATAAAAAAATAGAGGAATCCGCGGCAAAGAAGCTTATAAATGACCTACCTTCAGAGATAAAGCCTGCAATAGCAGACTCGCTTGAGGAAAAGGATTCGACTGTTCTCAGGATAGTAAAAGCCGCGGACAAGCTGAGCGCATATTTAAAGTGCATTGAGGAGAGAGAGGCGGGAAACCGCGATTTCGTAAAGGCTGAAAGCCAAACCCTTGAGGCGCTCAATAAAATGGAGATGGAAGAGGTTAAGTATTTTATTCGCCATTTCATACCTGCGTTTTCACTTACTTTGGACGAGCTTGAATAGGGATAATTTAAAAGACATCTTTTCTTTTTTTGGAAAAGTGTTGTATTATACATATGAAATGAAATTTATTAAAGGGATGTTTTTATAATGAAAACCATTATTTGCAAAGATTATGATGAAATGAGCCGCGAAGCTGCAAAAATAGTTGCTGAGTAGATGAAGGCTAAGAAGCTAAGAAGATCGTTATGGTTATAAACGGTGCTGCTAAGGCTGAGGTTGTAAAGCGCATGTATAACGGCATGGTCGGCTGCGATTGCCCGGGTTCATTCATGCAGATTCACTCGGATGCAACTATCATTATGGATGCAGAGGCAGCGGCATTACTCAAATAAAACTTTATATTAAATATTTATTTAATATTTTTGTAATATTTTCTGCTTTCTTTGTTCACAATATGATTGTATACTGATAATTGTAGAAAGCAGATGCGTAGTTTTTTCTTTACTCCCCCTCCTATTTTTAATTATATAAAACGGTAAGCTTTTTGAGCTTGCCGTTTTGTATTTTTATGCGAAAAACCTCCGCGCTCACATTATGAACAGGGTTTTTTGGAGGAGATTATTGCATTTTTTGGAGTTTTAAGCGATAATATTAATAATGCGTTTTGGGAGGTGCAGTATGAGCAGCTTGATGTGTGAGTCGTGCCTAAATTATGAATACGATGAAGAATACGGTTACTATTGTATAATAGATATGGATGAGGATGAAATCCAGAGAATAGAGTATTATTCTCAGAAAGGGTGTCCGTACTACCATCCGGGTGATGAATATACAATTGTAAGAAAACAAAACTGACGAAAAAACGGGTGGGAATATGGCTCGAAACAATAAAATATTTACAAATACAGTGTTTGTAACCATTGCTGCGCTGCTCTGTTGCGCGCTTTGGGGTAGTGCAACACCGTTTATAAAGATAGGCTATGAACTTGTCTTGCCTTGCAGGAATGTGGCATCAACCATACTTTTTGCGGGTGTACGTTTTATACTTGCAGGAGTTATAACTGTTTTAATATACAGCATCGCGCGCCGTAAATTTTTGTACCCCAAAAAAGAAAATCTTTCTAAGGTCGCGCATATAAGCGCGTTTCAAACGGTAATTCAGTACATATTCTTTTATATAGGGCTTGCAAACACAAGCGGCGTTAAGGGCACTATTGCCAGTGGCTCAAATGCATTTTTCGCCATTTTGATAGCAAGTATAATTTTTAAACAGGAAAAGTTGACTTTAAAAAAGATTGCTGCATGCATAATAGGCTTTATAGGAGTTATTTTAATAAACCTTAAAGGTCTTACTTTGAGTATGAATTTGATTGGTGACGGATTTGTGATTTTCTCCGCTGTGGCTTATGGTTTTTCTTCGGCATTAATAAAGCGATACTCAAGCGCCGAGGATCCGGTGGTGCTGAGCGGGTATCAGTTTATGCTCGGAGGAATTGTCATGATACTTGCAGGTGCTGCATTTGGTGGATATATAGAGATAACAAGCGCTGCCGCCGCGTCAGTGCTTATCTACCTCGCGTTTTTGTCTGCGATAGCATATTCGCTTTGGGGTGTGCTTTTAAAATATAATCCAATATCAAAAGTGACTATATTCAGTTTTATGATCCCGGTGTTCGGCGTAATTCTCTCAAAACTCATGCTTGCCGAGGATAGCAACGTAACGCTGCTAAACCTTGTAATAACACTTGCACTAATTTGCATAGGCATTATAATGCTAAATTATAAAAGTGATAAACGAAACGTTGAGTAAATTGACGGTGGGCCTTACTTGAATTGTGATTGGTAATATAATATATACAATATCAATGCGAGGATGTTTCCTACATGACTTATGAAATGCAGGATGTAATAAGAGTAATGCGGGAAGGAAAATCTGCACCTGTTGTTGACGGTGAATATGGGCTTGATATAATCCACGCAATAAAGAAGCTCTACGGTGAAGAAAAATAAAGAATACTCCAATCCTCCTTGAATTTCAGGGAGGATTAATTATTGTGCAAACAAAAACAGCGTATAGAAAATCTGAACTGCTCCAAATTGTGCGGACAGTACAATTTGGGGCAGTTCAGATAATACCGCTGGCTTTTTGCTTTTTTGGGCTTTATTAATCTATTTCATTTTTGGTAAGCATCCACGCGGCTTCTGTCAGGTCATGGTAGCGCGGGTCTTCCAATTTATCGCAAACAAACTTTTGACGCGGTGAGTTAATATCCTCGCCGCAAATCTGCATTAAACCGTGTTTATCACAGAGCTTGCGCAGACGCTCTATCTGATCATCCGTGTTGCGCGACGGCATATATGTAACCGCCTTGAAACCAATACGCTTTATCTCTTCGAAAAGGAGCTCAATATACGAATCCTCGAATGTCTGCGGACGCTTATCTCCGGTCACGCTCTGCTGGACATCGCCCAGGTATGCATAGGCGGATATTGCGCCTATTTTGTCGGCGAAAGCTGTAAACTCTTCGCAGTCTACAAGCTCATCGGTTGCTGGGATATAAAACTCATCAATGAGCCCGCTCTTGAGTTTGCCCAGTAAATCGTATGTGCGGTAAATATTATCAGGGCTTGCAAGCTCGTCGGAGACGTTAACGCCTATAGAAGCTAATGCACGTTTGAGCTCATTGCTACCGCCGAACTTTGAAGTAATAGCAAGGGACATAGCATATAAAAGGTGGCGCTCGGTCACGCTTCCGCCTTCATGAGCATACGAGAGGGGAAGAACGTCCTTGTCATAATCAAGCGTTATGCCGAGCGGGGCAAGGCATTTGTTTATACCGGCCATCATTTGGCGGTTGCGCATACCGCGCCTTTCGCGCATAGGCTCGAAGAACGCCTGAACTTCCTCTATTCTGCGTCTCGGAATAGAATGCATTGCTGCATAGGCGATACCTTTTTGGTCAGGGTTGTTTATGGATTTATCGCAAATAGCCGTGTTTTTCATGCTGATGCGGCACTCGACTCCGTTTGTCACGCTTATGCCGACGATTTTTGATGCCTCTATAAATTCACGT
>JAZRUF010000133.1:0-1680 GCA_045652405.1 Eubacteriales bacterium
ACACCGCCCCAGCTTGTATCCGTAGCCTCACCTTTTGCCGCCGCCTGACCAACAAGCAGATACTTGTCCTCAATCGGCATATTCGCGCTAAACTTCACAGAACTTCCCGACTGGAAGTCAACCGTGGCAAGCGCATCCTTACTGGCAATATATGCGCCAATGTCCTGAGTTGACGCGGGTACTACAAAGAAATCCACTATACTGCCGCTACCGGCGCAGAAATAATTCATCGTGACATTGTAATCCCCGGGTGAAAGCACAGTGTCTCCCAGCTTAAATGCCACCCAGTCGCCAAGTGCCGGACATCCAAACTGCGCAAAATTAGAAGTGGGGTTTGCGTTAACTGAAATTCCGTCGTTGGATAAAATATATTTATCCGCAGTTATGCCCCCCAGAAAATTTGCCGTAAGCTCTGTAGCTGCGCCTACAATCGCCGCATCTGCTTTAGGCGTGTAGGCAGGTAGTGCCCCTGCAACTATGCAGAGGCACAGTATTCCCGCTACTATTCGACGCATTTTATTCTTAAATTGCATCATAGTAATTTTCTCCTTAAAAATCGCGCTCGATATCTGACTAAATCCGATATCTCGCCTTTTCCAAAACCGTCAGGCACGCAGCAATCCTATTGATAATGCAACGCCTATCGTGTATGGGCAACTCATAAATTGCCATGAAATTTTATTACTCCGCATTTTTCCATTCAAGCGAATTATATGTATAATCGCTATATCCCTCAACCATCTCGGTCATGGGAGTAAGGGAACCGGATGCTGTAATAAAATCTTCTGCCTGAAATTTTGTAATCTCAAGCTCCGGAGCTGTGTATTTTCTCATTTCTTAGTCCTCCTCTACTGTGCAACAACATTGACTGTATACTCATAACCGTATACGTATGTTTCTCCGTCTGCCTTCAGCGCATATGCTCGGAAGGTGATTGTGTCATCACTGCCGAGATTGTTTATCGTCTGATAGAATACATGGCTTGCATCTTCACCGAATTTATCCGGGGTTACATCGCTATCACCCTGCATATCAATACCGGTGTAAACCTTGCTGTCGCCGAATTTTTCAGCCTCTCCGTCATTTACCTTTACTTCAAAGCCGACCTCGCTGTATCCATCAAGTACCTTTACACCGCCAAACAAGTCAACAATGTAGCTTCCGCTTGCATCTCTACGCAAAATAGCATAGTTCTCGCCAAGTACATCAAGTCCGTCCGGATTCTGCTCAGGCTCAGGCTCTTCTTCACTCGCCGGAACCATGGTGAAGTTCTGGAGATATGCGTAACTACCATCAGGTTCTTCCTGCTCCAATACCAACCAATAATCTCCTGCTTTCAAATCCTCAATCGTGAACTCAGCTATCTGCTGGTATTGTGCGCTTCCCGCCTGAAAATCAAACTCCTCTATCAGATATTTTTGTTTTTCATCAATACTATTTTTCGCAGGAACCCCTCCTTCCAAGCAGTAGTGAACCGTGTTAAATGCACAGAATGTATCTGCCTTGTTTACCTTAATGAGATAAATTCTATATTTTCCACCTGCACTTGCTTTTACATGCTCCATAGTAGCCTTGTAATCGCCGCTTGCAATCTTACCAAGATGGAAACCATAGAAAGATCCTTCTCCGTTATAATTGGTAGCCATTCTAAAGTAAATATACGCTTTGTTATCTGCGCTT
>JAZRUF010000134.1:0-7804 GCA_045652405.1 Eubacteriales bacterium
TGATGACGCGGAAGGTGTAATCACAAACGAGAGATATGTGTACATAACCCGTATCCTGCAGGACTGCTACAAGAAGAAAAACGCGGGCAGGCTCTCAACCTCGGATAAGATTGACAAAATAGTCACCAACCGAATCCTTGCCCTTCCGATATTTGTCGGAGTCATGTGGCTTGTATATACCCTCTCCATAGGTACTATAGGCGATTGGACAGTCAGCTTTATGAACGATACGCTCTTCGGCGAATGGATTGTTCCGGCGGTCACTGCATTCCTTGAAAATATCGGTTGCGCCGCGTGGCTTGTAAGCCTTGTCGCTGACGGTATCGTCGGCGGTGTCGGCGCGGTTCTCGGCTTTGTTCCGCAGATGCTCATACTCTTTATGCTTCTCTGGCTTCTTGAGGATTGCGGATATATGTCACGCGTCGCGTTTATTATGGATAAGCTTTTCCGCAAGTTCGGTCTGTCCGGCAAAAGCTTTATCCCGATGCTCGTGGCCTCCGGCTGCGGTGTCCCCGGTGTTATGGCAAGCCGTACAATCGAGCAGGAGCGTGACCGCAGGATGACAATTATGACCACCTGCTTTATCCCGTGCGGCGCAAAAATGCCTATAGTCGGCCTTATCGCGGGTGCGCTCTTCGGCGGCGCAGCATGGGTGGCAACCGCCGCGTACTTCATCGGTGTCGGCGCGGTTATAATCTCCGGTATCATCCTTAAAAAGACAAAAGCGTTTTCCGGAAACCCCGCACCGTTTGTCATGGAGCTTCCCGCATACCATGCACCGGTCGCATCTAACGTTCTGCGTACCACATGGGAGCGCGGGTGGGACTTTATTAAACGTGCGGGAACCGTTATCCTCGCCGCAAGCGTTATCATCTGGCTTTTAAACAGCTTAAGCTTTGACGGTGGTCTCCATTACATCACCGAGGAGACCGGTGGCAAATCAATCCTTGAGATAATCGGCTCGGCGATTGCATACCTGTTTATACCCTTAGGCTTCGGAAACTGGCAGTCGGCAGTCGCAACTATTCTCGGACTTGTAGCCAAGGAAGAGGTAGTAGGCGTGTTTGGCTCACTCTCGTCCATGGCGGATGCTGATATGGCATTTGAGCTTGTAGAAGCAGCAGATAATGCAGGTCTTGCAATCATCGGTCAGGAATTCTTCGGTGGCAGTAAGCTTGCAGCGTTCTCGTTTATGATATTCAATCTGCTCTGCGCACCGTGTTTTGCCGCAATGGGCGCGATAAAACGCGAGATGAACAGCGCGAAGTGGACCTTCGGCGCAATCGGATATATGTGTGCGATTGCGTATGCAGTCTCACTCATGGTATACCGTATAGGAATGCTCGTTGTAGCCGGCGCGTTTGATATATGGACGGTTGCAGCATTTGTAACCCTCGCAGTGGTTTTGTACTTCCTATTGCGAAAAAATAAATATAACGATAATAGGCTTTCCGTAAAGCTCAACTGATAAGGGGCTGATATTATGAATATTCCTACAATTATTGTCTCAGCAGTGATTGCCGCCGCGGTAATCGCGGTAATCGTAAAGGGTATACGCAACAGAAAAGCCGGCAAATGCTCGTGCTCATGCGGTTGCAGCAGCTGCAGTATGAGCTGCTGCGCGAAAAAGTAAATAAAAAAGGTCGCATTTAATGCGACCTTTAAATATTTAATTAAAAATTCCTCTCTCGCGCAGGAGCTCTTCCATTTCGCGCACGCGCGCATCCCATGAACACGCCTTGCCGTAGGCGATGCGAAGCTCGGTCTTTGCACTGTCCGGCTCGCTTAACGCCTCGCGGCACTTTTCAACAAAGTCAGCTTCGCCATAGGAAATATACACCGCGTCATTGTATCCGAGCACCTGCTCGGGCTGCGGAGTGGTGACGATAGGCTTTCCGCTTGCCATGTACTCATAGAACTTGAGTGGGCTTACATCCTTTGCCAAATCGCCTGAGCGGAATACGTTTAAGCATACGTCAAACGCGCCCAGATATGCGGGCATATCGTCATATTTTTTCATGCCGAGGAAGTGAATGTTCGGGTATTTTTTCAAATACTCAAGATTAACTCCGGGCATCGGCCCGCCGACTAATACCACCGACCAGTCCGGGCACATCTTTGCTACAAGCTCTATCTTGTCATAGTCAATGCACTCCTGAAGCATACCGGAAAAACCGATTATCGGGCGCGGCAGGTCCTTCATGTCCTCAGGTATCGGAAGCCCCTCGGTAACCTTGTTAAAGTGTTCAAAGTTTACGCCGTTTGGCAGCATAACCGCCGCCGGATTATATCCGGAGAGCGTGTCAAACAGCCCGATTGCGGTAGTAAATACCTGACTTGCCTTTTTAGATAACGTCTCCTCCATGTGGTTTACAGTGTCCACATTTATAAGGCCCTTGTATGCGCTGTGGCGGTCCACGCAGTCGTAAACCACCGCCGAGTGCGGGATTTTGTCCACCGCGTCAGCCGACATTGGTGAGTAGCACCATACGACCGGATTTTCAAATCCATGCGCCCTCATCTTTTTGCGTACAAACCGCGCAATCCCCGCCTGATTGAGCTTGTTTATCCATCTGAATTTGTTGTAAAACGGTATAACCGGCGGAAGCGCGTAAACGGTTATGTTCTCCTGCGGCTTGGCAGGTTTTTTCATAAATTCAAACAGACGCTTGAACGTCTTCTTATCCTTTATCGGCGCTATAAGCGTAACCGGTGGGTCGAAGTAGAGAACCTCCGCGTCACTGAGACGGCTCATAACATGCTGCTTTCGCGTCGGGAACGGATACCAGTTGCTTGTGGACAGACATATAATTTTATTCATTATAAGAACAGCTCCTTTGCCGCACGCACATTTTCCGCCTCGTTCTGCCGCATTTTAATGGCAGCTTCGCGGATGAGCGCTGCGGTGTCTTCATCGTTGAGTGCGAGGTTTATAAGACCCTTCAAAGTCTCAAAGTCAAAGGTTTCATATGGGGTGCACAGCGTCTGCCCCACGTAGCTCATAAACCCGGAAACCTTGTGGTCGTAAGCTATACCGATTACCGGAACACCCGCGCCCGCGCTGAATACCAGCGCGTGCAGACGCATCGCGACGATAAGCTTCATACGGCTTAAAATACCTATTACTGTGTGCACGTCATGGCGGTTTCGTATGACCACGGGAGTCTCCTCCATCGCCTCGGCTATACGCTCGGCAATCGGCAGGTCGCGGTCATGCTCCATCGGAATGAGCACCGGAGTAAGACCGCAGTTTTTTGATACATAATCACACGCCTTTGCAATTTCCGGGATTTTCTCATCAATATTATGCCATGAGCGCATAGCAAACGCGGCATACGCACCGTTTTCACTGAGTCCCTCACAGAAAAACGCGCTCTGTATCTCCTCATCCTTGGCAGGGGAGAGAATGAGCGTCGGGTCCGCCGCAAGCGCCATTTTGGGGCGCGATACCTGCATGCTCCTAAGCTCGTCGAGTGAATTTGGGTCACGCAGAGTTATCGTTTCAACAAAGCGGTTTATCACCGCACCTGCGAGCCTGCGGTTAAACGGACGGCGTACCGGACCGATTCCGCAGCCGTACATCATTACCCGACAGCCGAAAAGCTTTGCGCAAATAATCGTAAATAAATAGAAGTATAGCGAGCGGCTGCTTGTCGAGTCCTGAATAAGGCTGCCGCCACCGTTAAAATACACCTTGGATTTAAGCATCGCATGCGCCATTTTAAATGGGTTAAACGGATAAATCGCGCGTACCCTGCATTTTACGCGGGTGTATTTAGGCTTGCGGGACATTACGCATACGCGCGCGTCCGGATTTATCATCCCCACCTCACGTATGACCGCGTTTAATATCGCATCATCGCCCGCGTTTCCCTTACCGTAGCTTCCGCACACGGTCACCTGATTTCTCCTCAGCTTATCCGCCGTAACCGTGGAGAGCACGCTCTCATAAATCCCAAGCTGGGTTTTCGCCATGTTTTCAAGTGAGTATAAGCGCGATGCTTTTTCATAAAGCCGCTCCGCCATCGCGCGGCGCTCGGTCGGGTTTTCGTATAAATACTTAAGGTGCTCAGCGAGGGAGGCATCGTCACGCGGGGTAAATAAAAATCCGTTTGCACCGTGGTCGATAAGCACCGGCATTCCGCCGACTGAGCTTGTCACCATCGTGCAGCCTGCGCGCACGGCTTCAAGCACGCTGTAGGGAAAACTCTCGCTCAAGGACGAGAGCAGGTTAATGTCAATCGCACCTAAGTACGTGTCCATATCCGTAACCCAACCCGCGAAGAAAACGCGATCTTCAAGCCCGCAGGTCTTAACCTGTGCGCGAAGCTCTGACATCTGCTCGCCGTCACCCGCGATTATAAGGCGCAGGTTGGGGCAGCTCTCACGCAGGCGCGCCATCGCGCGAACAATCGTGCCAATATCCTTTACCGGGTGCAGGCGCGCAGCAATTCCGCACACCACTGTGTCTTCATCAAAGCTCATGCCCAGCGAGGTCAAATACTCCTCACGGCTCATTTTCGGGCACGGAGTGTAGTCAAAATCCAGACCGTTGTAAATTGTATATACATGGTATGGGTCAAACCCACGGTCAATTAGCATGTCGGTAAAATTATCCGTAACGCCTATGTATCCGTCAAGGCAACGCAGGGACACCGTATTGAGCGCGCCGTTGGTGTACTGCTTGAGCGGGCTTCCCATGTAGTCTAAGCGGTAATCCGAGTGCACGGTGGTAACCACCGGCTTTTTGCAGAGCTTACGCACCAAAGCCCCCATTACATTGGCTTTTGCACCGTGGCAGTGCACCACGTCAAAATCCTCGGATATTATCAGCTTCTTAAGCTCCTTTAAGTCGTTTAAGGGGTTTTTAGAGTGGATAACGCGCACGTCAATGCCCATTTTGCGCGCATCCTCGGCAAATTCCCCTTCGCGGAAGGGTACCAAAACCACCTCAATGTCGCGGCTTAAGTGAGAAATAAGGCTTAATACGTGAGTCTTTGCACCGCCAACGTCACCGCCGCCGATAAGATGAATTACCTTCATATCAATCACTGTATCCTTTAATTTATATTATTTAATAAGTATAGCAGAAAACGCAGGGGTTGTCGATAGCTTTATATGCAACGTTTTCTGTTTGTACTCTCTTTTTCCATTGTTTACAAAATAATACTTGAGATATTTCCTTTAGTATTATATAATTATTCCATGTATAGACCCCAAAAAAAGAAAACACGGAGGTAAGTTATGAAACTCATAAATGAAAAAGGGAAGCTTTTCGGAATAATCAATCCGGTGGATTTACTCATCGTAGTGGCGCTTATCCTGGTCGTCGCGGCGGCGGGCTATAAAATGCTTGCAAAGCCGGTTGCTGACGTTGTAGCACCCGAGCAGGAAGTAAGCGTCGTCGTGCGTGTGCGCGGCGCAATGCCCTATCTGGTTGACCAGCTTGTGAAGATAGAAGAGGGTGAGCGCCTCATCGCGGGAAATGACTATGTAAACGGCGCTATAAAAAGCGTCGAGGTAACCCCATATGTCATAACCACCACTACCGCGGACGGTCCTATTGTCCAGGTCACTGACCCGATTAAAAAGGACGTACTTATAACAATAACCAGTAAGGGAAATCCCGATGCACCGATATTTAAAATCGGCAATCAGGAGGTTCGCGCAGGCCGCGGCTTTACCTTCAAAACCAAACGCGTCGAGGTCGAGTCCATCGTCGATTCGGTGATTTTCAATGGATAATATGCTTAGAGGCAGCCTGCCTGCCAAGATAGGCAGCGCCTTTGCGCGCGCATGGAAGGGCTGCGTTCTCTCAAAAGCGTTGGGGGCAATAGGCGAGTTGTGGCATAAAAGCACATCCCGCCGCATTATCCATAGGTTTTTATACGTGCCGTCAACTCTTGTGTATTCAAAATTCTATAAAATCTTAAATTGGTTTAACGGAGTAATGTTTGAGCTGGGTGAAAAGCTTCGTCCGTGTGTGGACACAAGCCGTATCTTCCGCATGGCATCAAGCTTCTCCGCGTCCGAATTCGTAGCAAAAAGCGCAATTCTCGCAGGGATTAAAAAACTCGGAATGCGCGGGATATTGCTCGTCGCGTTTGCTATGTACCTTCCGCTTGACGTGCTTATCCGCGATGTCATAGGCATCGCCGCGCTCTCCTCAATCTGGGACGAGGCGTTTCTCGTGTTCTGCGTGATGTATATCCTCTGGGATATGGTAATCATCCGCCGTGACAGGATTAAACCCTCCGTCACGCCGCTTGATGCACCGCTTATATTCTTCATCTGCGCAGGGCTTCTTATTATGGCAATCGTATCACCCAAGCTCTCAATAGCAATCGCGGGCTATCGCGCAGTGTGCCAGTTTATGCTGTGGTTTTTTGTACTCACGCGCCTGCTGCGCTCGGAGCGGGATGTAAAAATATTCTACTTCTCCGTGTGTATTATGGCGGTGTGCGTCGCATTTCACAGTATCTATCAGTATATCGTCGGCGTGGAAATCCCGTCTACATGGGTTGCAGCGTCAGAAATGGGTGTTAGAACACGCGCGTTTTCAATCACCGGAAGCCCGAATATCCTCGGCGCGCTCATGGTGCTCTGTGCGCCTATGCTCGCCGCGCTTATCTACTACGTAAAACCGCTGTGGCTTAAGCTGGTCATGTGGGGGCTTACAATAGTAATGTGCCTTGCAACGCTTGTCACCTTCTCACGCGGCGCTTGGTTTGGTCTAGCAATCGCGGTGTTCCTGTTTGGCCTTATAGTGGATAGGAAAATCCTTGTCCTAGCTATAGTCGGCGCGGGGGGACTTATAATGTTTGTCCCTGAAATATCAAACCGCATAACCTTCCTCTTTACGTCGGACTTTGCCGCGGCAAACTCCGCCGGCGGCCGCGCTCAGCGCTGGGCAAAGGGCTGGACTCTCCTGCATACAAATCCGGTCTTCGGCTTCGGCTTGGGACGCTTCGGCGGCGCGATAGCCATGCAGAATCAGGTGGTCGAAGGGCTCGACTATTTTTATATGGATAATTACTATATGAAAACGCTGGTCGAAATGGGATATGCGGGGCTCGTGTCGTATATCTACCTGTTGCTGCAGAACCTGCTCTGGTCTGCGCGCGGTATATTTAAAACGCGGAAAAACCCCATGTCGCTTCTCGCGCGCGGAATGTTCTGCGGAATGATGGGCGTTTTGGCACATTCGTACTTCGAAAATATCTTCGAAGTACCATATATGAACGCATACTTCTGGGGCTT
Organism: Eubacteriales bacterium; assembly: GCA_045652405.1. GTDB lineage: Bacteria > Bacillota > Clostridia > Oscillospirales > JAAYXM01 > JAZRUF01. The sequence goes on from JAZRUF010000134.1 coordinate 7,261, forward strand.
TGCCGCAGCAATCATGTGCATAGGCTTTTTAAGGCGCAAAGCCGTGTAAAATAATAGGGTAAGTGAAAAGATGCAGACAACGTCTGCATCTTTTTTTTTACGCGACAAAAGTAACATCTATAGTTTCTATCGTAATAGGAAAATATATTTAAAAGCGGGACGATATTGGACACGTCTGCCTACAAAATTCATTTATGAACCAAAGGAAATGAAGTGAGAATTTTGAACCTACGCCCTGTTGCGGTGCCGGAAATTTCCTACGGCGGGGGATGCCACCTTGGAAATTTCGACCGCTGCCACTCCTTATGCCTCGCTGCATCTCGCACTGCGAGAGCTCGGCAACGTCCCCTTCGGGAATCATCGGTCGCAGGTTCAAGTCTACATCGTAAAGAAAAAAAGAAGCCCATCCTATCGGATGAACTTCATTTTTATGGTTGCGGAGGCAGTAGGCGAACCTACGCCCTGTTGCGGTGCCCGAAAAAATTATCGGGCTTACGCTTATCCTCAATTTTTTCGACCGCTGCCACTCCTTTTTGCTCCCTCT